>CAIOYU010000196.1 GCA_903862565.1 uncultured Actinomycetes bacterium
GCGTCGAGAACATCATCGGGCGCAGCCCGGCCGGCGAGCCAGGCGTTGGCCCACACAGACAGTGAAACGCTCGGGCACCACATGATGCTGGAGAGTGTAATTGGTCGGCCGCCCGTCGGTCGCGGCGTCGCCGGACAGCCGCCAGGGCAGGTCCACGGACCGCTCGTGTCGGGGCGGTGCGCGTATCGTGGTGCCATGCCCGTGGCGCTGATCTGGCTGCTGTTCGCCCTGGGACTTGCCGCCTCCGAGGTGCTCACCGGTGACATGTTTCTGCTGATGCTCGGCGGCGGTGCGCTGGCGGCAGCCGGTTCCAGTTGGCTGCTCGGCCCGCCGGTCTGGGCCGATGGCGCGGTCTTCCTGGTGGTGTCGGTCTTGCTGCTTGCGTTGGTGCGACCCGCGCTGCGGCGTCGGCTGACCTCCGGGCAGGGTCTGCTCGAGCCGGTCAAGGCACTGGAGGGCAAGCACGCACTGGTCCTTCATCAGGTCACCCACGAGCACGGCCAGGTGAAGCTCGACGGCGAGGTCTGGTCCGCCCGCGCCTACAACGAGGCTGACGTCTACGAACCCGGCGATCACGTGACGGTCATGCACATCGACGGCGCTACCGCCGTCGTCTGGCACAATCCCTAAGGAGTCGAGATGGACGGTGCCACAACAGGTTTGGTGGTATTGGCGGCGCTGGTGCTGTTCGCCGTCATCATCGTCGCGAAATCGGTTGCGCTGATCCCGCAGGCGGAGGCCGCGGTGATCGAACGACTCGGGCGGTACAGCAAGACGGTGTCCGGGCAGCTCACGTTGTTGATCCCGTTCATCGACCGGATCCGCGCCCGGGTCGACCTGCGCGAGCGAGTCGTGTCGTTTCCGCCGCAACCGGTGATCACCGAGGACAACCTCACCGTCAACATCGACACGGTGGTGTATTTCCAGGTCACCAACCCCCAGGCGGCCGTGTACCAGATCAGCAACTACATCGTCGGTGTCGAACAGTTGACCACCACCACGCTGCGCAATGTCGTCGGCGGAATGACCCTCGAGCAGACGCTGACCAGCCGGGACAAGATCAACGCCCAGTTGCGTGGCGTGCTGGACGAGGCCACCGGGCGGTGGGGCCTGCGGGTGGCCCGGGTCGAGTTGCGCAGCATCGACCCGCCGCCGTCCATCCAGGACTCAATGGAAAAGCAGATGCGAGCCGACCGGGAGAAGCGGGCCATGATCCTGACCGCTGAAGGCACCCGCCAGGCGCAGATTCTGGCGGCCGAGGGCGGCAAACAGGCGGCCATCCTTGCTGCCGAAGGGGAACGGCAGTCGCGCATACTGCGTGCGGAAGGTGAACGGGCCGCCCAGTATCTACAGGCGCAAGGCCAGGCCAAGGCGATCGAGAAGACCTTCGCTGCGATCAAAGCCGCCCGGCCGACTCCTGAACTGCTGGCATACCAGTATCTGCAGACCCTGCCGCAGATGGCCCAGGGCGAGGCCAACAAGGTCTGGATGATCCCCAACGACTTCGGTTCGGCGCTGCAGGGCTTCGCGAAACTGCTGGGCGCGCCGGGCTCGGATGGCGTGTTCCGTTATGAGCCCTCTCCGATGGACTCGGTATCGTCTGCGCCCCAGGACGATTCCGAAGAGGTCGCCGACTGGTTCACCACCCAGACCGACCCCGCGATTGCCCAGGCGTTGGCCAATGCCGAGGCCGCGGCCCGGGCGCCGGTGTCCGCTGTCGAGCCCTCCGGGACAATCGGGTCCGGGGCGTTCGAGGCGAGCGCGATCGAAGCGCCGCCGACGGCCCAGAGTTAGTCGCGCCGCGCCAACCGGGTCTCATAGATCAGCCCGGCGATGCCCAGGCTTGCCGTGCACACCGACACCAACACCAGCAGCGGGCTGACGTTGCCGGTCATGGCGTCGCCAAGGATGACCACCGCCAGCGTTCCGGGCACCACGCCCACCAGAGTGGCCAGGGTGTAGGGCAAGGCCTGGACCGCCGAGGCGCCGGCGGCATAGTTGAGCACCGAGAACGGGACAGCCGGAATCAGCCGCAGCGAGAGAACCGCCGGCCAGCCCCGTTCGCGAAGCCGGGTGTCGATCAACGCCACCCGGGGATGTCCCACCTCGCTGAGTTGCCACCCCAGCGACCGCACCGCAAGCAGAGCGATCAGCGCGCTCAGGGTGCTCGCGACAATGGCGATCGCCGATCCCAGCACGGGGCCGAACAGCAGGCCGGCGGCGAGCGTGAAGGCGGTGCGGGGAAACGGAAGTGCCGTCATGACCACATGAGCGCCCAGGAACGCCAGCGGAAACCAGGCCCCGAGGGAGGTGGACCAATCCCGCAGTTGCACCGCCGTCGGCATCGGCACCAGCAGCACCACCGCGACGACGATGACGGCCGCCGCTGCGGTCAGCATGATGCGGGTGCGACTTACCTGCCGGGCAGTCGTGACGAGCGCCGAGCCCACGCTTCTGAGGGCACTCAGGACCGTCCGCGAGAAGGACCTCGAGAAGGGCGGCGGCACGCTGTCCAAGGCTACGGGTCGATCCTCTAGCCTGAGGGGCAGGTGGCCCGCCGCGTCTGATACCGCGTCCGATGCGGGCCGCCGCCGACAACAGGAGTCGCCGGTGTCTCTGGCCGCAGAGCAGGACTTGGAAGGCGCGCGCACCCGGTGGCGCGGCGCCGTCGCCGACGTTTTGGTCAAGAGCGCACGGCGGGACCGTGACTCCTTACCTGTCGAACCTGAACGGCTCCTGGACACTGCGACCTATGAGGGCTTCCCGGTGCGGGCCCTCTACACCGCACTCGACGCCCTCCCGGAAGCACCGCTGCCGGGGCACTGGCCGTTCATCCGCGGCGGCGACCGGGACCGGGACATGCTTTCCGGCTGGAAGGTGGCCGAGGAGTTCGGCCGGGGCCCGGCGTCCGGCCGGGTCGACCCCCGAGCCGTCAACGCCGAAGTGCTTGCCGCCCTTGTCGACGGGGTGAGCGCGTTGGTCCTGCGGGTCGGCACCGACGGCCTGGCCGCCGCGGACATACCCCGCGCGTTGGAGGGTGTCTACCTGGAACTCGCTCCGGTGTCGCTGGATGCCGGCGCCGACTTCCGGACTGCCGCGGAGTCGCTGCTGGAACTGGTCGCCGGTGCGAGTGAGAGCACCGCAGGCGGCATTGTGATCGATCTGGGTGCCGACCCGCTGACCGCGCCACTTGGCGATTTTTCTGGCCGGAACCTCGCTGCCCCGACTGTCGATGACGTCATTGCCACAGCCGCGGTCGCGGCCCGCCGGGTCGGCGTCCGGACGGTCACCGTCGACGGTCCGGCGTTTCACAACCGCGGGGCCAGTGCCGGTTGGGAACTCGCCGGTGTCGTCGCCGCAGGTGCGGAGTACCTGCGACTGCTGGCCGGAGCCGGCATGAGCGCCGCTGATGCGTTGCGGCAGATCAGCTTCCGGCTCGTGGCCGACGACGATCAGTTCATGACGATCGCGAAATTCCGGGCGGCCCGATTGCTGTGGGCCCGGGTTGCCGAGGTGCTGGGCGATCCCGACGGCGGCGCAGTGCGCCTGCACGCCGTGACCTCGCTGCCCATGATGACCCAACGCGATCCCTGGGTGAACATGCTGCGCACCACGATTGCCGCGTTCGGCGCCGGAGTCGGAGGAGCGGACACCGTCGAAGTCCTCCCGTTCGACGTGGCCATCCCGGGCGGCTATCCGGGCGTGCGGTCCGGGTTCGCCCGCCGGATCGCCCGCAACACCCAGCTGCTGCTCCTCGAAGAGTCGCACATCGGCCGGGTGCGCGACGCGGCCGGAGGGTCCTGGTACGTCGAGGACCTGACTGAAGCCCTTGCCGAGCAGGCCTGGTCGCACTTCCAGCAGATCGAGGCCCGCGGTGGATTCCCCGCCGCTCACGATCTCGTCATCGAACAGATCGAGGACGTTCGGAGTCGCCGTGCGGCGGATGTCGCGCATCGCCGCACCTCCATCACCGGGGTCAACGAATTCCCGAATCTGGGTGAACCGGCTCTGCCGCCAGCGGATTCACCGCCGAATGTGGAGCGCTACGCCCACGCATTCGAGGCGCTCCGCAACAGGTCGGATGCCCATCTGGAGCGCACCGGCGCCCGTCCACGAATGCTGCTGCTACCACTAGGGCCGTTGGCGGAGAACAACATTCGGGCCACCTTCGCGGCGAACCTACTGGCCTCCGGCGGTATCGAGGCCAGCAATCCCGGCACCGTCGAAGCAACCGGTGTTTCCGGCGTGATCGCGGGCACCACCGCTGCAGTCGTCTGCGGCACCGACGCCCGGTACGCCGCGGAACTCCCCGGCATCGTGACCGCCGCCCGCGCGGCGGGATGCACTCACGTGTACCTGGCCGGCCCAGAGAAAGCCGTCGCGGCTGCGCTTGCCGGCGCACCCGCGGACGCCCGGCCGGACGGTTATCTGAGCGCCACAATCGATGCGGTCGAAGCGCTTTCGGGCCTACTCGACCGATTGGGAGCGTGACCGAGATGGCTGACCCGATCGTCCCCAACTTCGCCGAGGTCCCACTGCGCGGTCACCGGGCCACCGAGCCTCCCACCGCGTCCCCGAACGGCCAATCCCCAGAACACGATGACTGGCACACCCCGGAAGGCATCGTCGTCAAACCGGTCTATGTCGGGGCCGATCGCGACTCCGCGGCGGCCGCCGGCTATCCGCTGAACAGCTTCCCCGGTGAGCCGCCGTTCATCCGCGGGCCTTACCCCACCATGTACGTCAACCAGCCGTGGACCATCCGCCAGTACGCCGGCTTCTCCACCGCCGCAGACTCCAACGCCTTCTACCGCCGCAATCTCGCCGCCGGGCAGAAGGGGTTGTCGGTGGCGTTCGATCTGGCCACCCACCGCGGTTACGACTCCGACCATCCCCGGGTGCAGGGCGACGTCGGCATGGCCGGCGTGGCCATCGACTCGATCCTGGACATGCGCCAGCTGTTCGACGGCATCGACCTCTCGGCGGTGTCGGTGTCGATGACGATGAACGGTGCCGTTCTCCCGATCCTGGCGCTGTACGTGGTGGCCGCAGAAGAGCAGGGTGTGCCCCCGGAGAAGCTCGCCGGGACCATCCAGAACGACATCCTCAAAGAGTTCATGGTCCGCAACACCTACATCTACCCGCCGAAGCCCTCGATGCGGATCATCTCCGACATCTTCGCCTACACAAGCGCGAAGATGCCGAAGTTCAATTCGATCTCCATCTCCGGCTACCACATCCAAGAAGCCGGTGCCACAGCCGATCTCGAGCTGGCCTACACCCTGGCCGACGGCGTCGACTACTTGAAGGCCGGCATCGACGCCGGGTTGGACATCGACACGTTCGCTCCCCGGCTGTCGTTCTTCTGGGGCATCGGCATGAACTTCTTCATGGAGGTCGCCAAGCTGCGCGCCGCCCGCCTGTTGTGGAGCGAGTTGGTCGGCCAATTCGGGCCCCGGAGTTCCAAATCGCTGTCACTGCGCACCCACTCCCAAACCTCGGGGTGGTCACTGACCGCGCAGGACCCGTTCAACAATGTCGCCCGCACCTGCATCGAGGCGATGGCCGCCACCCAGGGCCACACTCAGTCCCTGCACACCAACGCCCTCGACGAGGCGCTGGCACTGCCCACGGATTTCTCGGCCCGGATCGCCCGTAACACCCAACTGCTGCTGCAGCAGGAATCCGGAACCACCCGCCCGATCGACCCGTGGGGTGGCTCGTATTACGTGGAGTGGCTGACCCACCAGCTCGCCGAGCGGGCCAGATCCCATATCGCCGAGGTGGCCGAACGGGGCGGGATGGCGCAGGCCATCAGTGATGGAATCCCCAAGCTGCGCATCGAGGAAGCGGCAGCGCGGACGCAGGCCCGTATCGACTCCGGCCAGCAACCCGTCGTCGGCGTCAACAAGTATCAGGTCGACGAGAACCCCGACATCGAGGTCCTCAAGGTCGAGAACAGTCGCGTTCGCGCCGAGCAGCTGGCCAAACTGGACCAACTGCGCGCGGAGCGCGACGACGGCGCCGTGCGGGCAGCACTGGCCGAGTTGACCCGGGCGGCCGGCGCCCAAGACCGTGGTGAAGGTCTGGGTAACAACCTGCTGGCGCTGGCGATCGACGCCGCGCGGGCCAGGGCAACCGTGGGGGAGATCTCCGACGCCCTGGAAACGGTGTACGGCCGGCATCAGGCGGAGATCCGCACCATCTCGGGGGTGTACCGGGAGGAGGCGAGCAGATCGGGAGCAAGCACAGGAGGCGCCATCAGCGGACTGTCCAAGGCCACCCTGCTGGTGGAGAAGTTCGCCGAGGCCGACGGCCGCCGGCCCCGCATCCTGGTCGCCAAGATGGGTCAGGACGGTCATGACCGTGGGCAGAAGGTGATCGCAACGGCGTTCGCGGACATCGGGTTTGACGTCGATGTCGGATCGTTGTTCTCCACCCCCGAAGAGGTGGCACGACAGGCGGCCGACAACGACGTGCACGTCGTCGGTGTCTCGTCCTTGGCCGCCGGCCATCTGACCCTGGTGCCGGCACTGCGCGACGCACTGGCCGGGGTGGGACGGCCGGACATCATGATCGTGGTCGGCGGGGTGATCCCGCCGGCGGATTTCGACGAGCTCTATGCAGCGGGAGCAACTGCCATCTACCCGCCGGGAACGGTGATCGCCGATGCCGCGGTCAGCCTGCTGACAAAGCTCGCCGAGCGACTCGGCTATGACCTGAGTTGAGGACGTGAGTTGAGGACTCGAGTCGAGGACTTGAGCTGATGGGAGACAACGCCATTCACGGGCTGGCCGAATCGCTTCGCCGTGGCGACAGGACTGCGCTGGCGCGGGCGATCACGCTCGTCGAATCGACCCGCGCCGACCACCGCGAGCAGGCACAGCGCCTGCTGATGGAGCTGATGCCCTGTGCCGGTTCGGCCATGCATGTGGGCATCACCGGTGTGCCCGGGGTGGGCAAGTCGACCACCATCGAGGCGCTGGGGATGT
Source organism: uncultured Actinomycetes bacterium (assembly GCA_903862565.1). GTDB lineage: Bacteria > Actinomycetota > Actinomycetes > Mycobacteriales > Mycobacteriaceae > Mycobacterium. The sequence continues at coordinate 6,993 of CAIOYU010000196.1, forward strand.
ACCTCATCGAGCAGGGACACCGGGTTGCGGTGCTGGCGGTCGACCCGTCGTCCACCCGCACCGGTGGCTCGATCCTGGGGGACAAGACCCGGATGGCCCGGCTGGCGGTGCACCCGCAGGCCTACATCCGGCCGTCACCCACGTCGGGAACCCTCGGCGGTGTCGCCAGGGCGACCCGCGAGACGATCGTTCTTCTGGAGGCCGCCGGGTTCGACATCGTGTTGGTGGAGACCGTCGGGGTGGGACAGTCCGAGGTGGCGGTTGCCAACATGGTCGACACCTTCGTCTTTCTCACCCTGGCCCGCACCGGTGACGAGCTTCAGGGCATCAAGAAGGGCGTGCTGGAACTGGCGGACATCGTGGTCGTCAACAAAGCCGACGGCGAACACGCGATCGAGTCCAAGGCTGCGGCACGTGAGCTCGTCGCCGCGATCCGATTGATCTATCCGCGGGAAACCCTCTGGCGGCCACCGGTCTTGACGATGAGCGCGCGCGAGGGAACCGGGCTGACCGAGTTGTGGGACACCGTCCTGCGGCATCGGGATGTCCTCGTCGCAGCGGGGGAGTTCGACGCCCGCCGCCGGGCCCAGCAGGTCGAATGGACCTGGTCGATGGTGCGTGACGCCGTCCTGGACCGGGTGCACAATCACCCTGCGGTCAAGGACGTCCGGCTGGAGGTCGAACGGCAGGTCCGCGACGGCGAAATCACCCCCGCCCTTGCTGCCCAACGGATTCTGGACGCCGCCGGCCGCTCCTAGTTAACAGATTGGCAAATTAGCTGTGCCCGCTGTGGGCTGTGGTTACTGTCGAAGTATGAGCCAGGGAACACCTGGAAATCGGAAGTCGGGCCTGCCCCGCGGGGTGCAGGGTGAAGCCGACCCGAGCTTCGCGTGTGCCGTGCGCGGATTCGCGAACATGTTTCCTCATCCGCGGTTCGGCGGCGGGGCGTTGGCCGTCTATCTCGACGGTCAACCCGTCGTCGACGTATGGACGGGTTGGTTGGACCGGCGCGGCAGGAACCACTGGGGAGCCGACACCGCGCCCATGGTGTTCTCGGCGACCAAGGGAGTGGCCTCCACCGTCATCCACCGACTGGCCGACCGCGGACTGATCGACTACGACGTGCCGGTCGCCCGGTACTGGCCGGAGTTTGGCGCCAACGGCAAAGCCGAGATCACCGTCCGCGACGTCATGCGGCACCGCGCCGGCCTGTCCCACCTGGGCGGGGTGCGCAGACGTGAACTGCTGGACCACCACCACATGGAGGAGCGGATTGCGGCGGCGCCGGTCGGACGCCACTTCGGCAAGTCCGCCTACCACGCGCTGACCTACGGGTGGCTGCTGTCCGGCCTGGCCCGGTACGTCACCGGCAAGGGGATGCGGGAACTGATCCGCATCGAAGTCGCCGAACCGCTCGACACCGACGGAATCCACCTCGGTCGTCCCCCCGCCGGAGCGCCGACCCACATCGCCAAAATCATCGGCCCGCAGTTCAACATCCCCAATCCGGTGTTCAACGCCGTCGCTCCGGCGGTGGCGGCGCTGGAGGTGTCGGCGGCGTTCGGCTCGATGTACTTCCCGGGAATGCGGACCGTCGTCCAGCGCGATATCCCACTGCTCGACACCGAACTGCCCTCGGCGAACGGAGTCGCCACGGCGCGGGCGCTGGCCAGGATGTACGGCGCCATCGCCAATGGCGGCGTGATCGACGGGACGCGGTATCTGTCGGCGGAGCGCGTCGCGATGCTGACCGGTCGCCGTGACCTGCGCCCGGACCGCAACCTGATCATGCCGCTGGCGTTCCACCTCGGCTATCACGGTCTGCCGGTGCCCGGTGTTCTGCCCGGATTCGGCCACGTCGGTCTCGGCGGATGCTTCGGCTGGGCCATCCCGGAGTCCGGTCTGGCGTTCTCGCTGGTGCACAACCGGCTGCTGACGCCGTTCCTGGTGTCCGACCAGACCGGATTCATCGGAACCGCGGCGCTGGTCCGGCTCGGTGCGGCGGAGGCCCGCAAGCATGGTTTCGCGCCGGTCACGGAGTTCGGGTCGACCTTCGGTTCTATTCCCGCTGCTGCCGCCGGCTGACGTCGCTGCCGCTGCCGTGCGCCCGCCGGCGCGCTGCGTCGTGGGCGTTCTGCTCTGCGCGAAACATGCCCCCACCTGCTAAAAGGCGACGTCAGGGGTGTCTCGTTGACTGACGGCACCCCGGTTCGCCGGTGACGTAGCTAACACAGCAACGGCCGTCAAAGAAGTACGTTATCGAACGTTAATGGGGTTTCGGTGGGTCCCAGATCCGACTTCTGGCTCTTTTATCAGGGAAACTATAAGTGGCAATAATAATCTTAGGAAAAATTCCGCAATGGATTTGCTGGACAATTCTATTGGCGCGTTTAAGGACAACTAATAATTGTGTCCTGCGAATTGATGGGGACTGTTCCGCCGGCATGATCCTGTGCGCCGGCTGTCCGGCCGATATGGTTGCCTGTCGGTCTCGTGTTTGGCAGAAGTACCTGTTCAAAGGGATTTTTGCCACCTCCATTTGCCTTAGCAGTTGTTCGCTGGGACGACCGGGCCGGCACCGGTACCCACATCGGTTCGGCGGTCTCGCGACCCGTCCCGGGGCGGGTATTCCGGTGTCGTCGGGCCTGAAGTTCAGGCGCATTGTGTTTAAGAAAAAGACGTTTGCTGGAGTGATTAATGGGCTAATTCGGCCCGCGACACGCCCAGCGAAGTCGCCACCGAGCGTCCCGACGGTGTTCACGGTGGGCCGAATCCGGGCTGTGGCGCCGGCATCAGGCCGATTTAATGGCCAGTTCACGATAGATTTCGGGATGTGACGCTGCTACCGGGATGGCCCGGATTCAGCGCCCTGAGACCTAGGTCTCAGCTAACAAAACCGGCCCCGCTCTGGCCTAAACGCAGAAGGCGCGATAACGTTCGCTCATGACGTTTTCCGACAAAGCGATTTTCCTCGCGTTAATGTCGAAAATCGGCTAAGCTAAACCCCAACGCTGGCAACTTCTCAGCGACGTCGACGCCACCAACGGTCCGTCCCGTGAAGTTCCTGCAGCGGGGACACACCCGCTGAGCATCTGACGAACGATGAAGGACGAGCTGTGAGTGAAGTGCGCGGTAAATCCCTGACGCCGATCGCGATTGTCGGCATGGCGTGCCGGCTGCCGGGCGGTATCGACTCCCCGCGGAAGCTGTGGGAAGCGCTGCTGCGCGGCGACGACCTCATCACCGAGGTGCCTGCCGACCGCTGGGATGTCGAGGAGTACTTCGACCCGCAGCGCGGCGTGCCCGGCCGTTCGATTTCCAAGTGGGGCGCCTTCCTCGACGATCCGATGGGCTTCGACGCCCCCTTCTTCGGACTCGACGACGCCAAGGCCGCGGCCATCGATCCCCAGCATCGCCTCCTCATGGAGACCTCATGGGAGGCCATCGAGCACGCCGGAATCGACCCGACCTCGCTGGCCGGCTCGTCGACCGGGGTGTATCTCGGGCTGTCGCACGATGACCACACCTCCCGCGCGTTGGATGCCGGCGCGTACGGGTACACCGAGACCGCGTACTGCATGGCCTCCGGGCGGGTCGCCTACGTCCTCAACGTCAACGGTCCCGCGTTGACCTTCGACACGGCCTGCTCCTCGGGTCTGCTCGCTGTCCACATGGCTGCCCGTGGCCTGCACTCCGGCGAGACCGACATGGCCCTGGCCGGCGGCTGCATGGTGATGACGGAGCCTCGCAAGAACGCGTGGGCCTCAGCTCAGGGCATGTTGTCACCGACCGGGCGCTGCAAGGCGTTCGACGAGTCGGCCAACGGATTCGTCCGCTCCGAGGGCGCCGCCGTGCTGCTCCTGAAGCGACTGTCCGACGCCCAGCGCGACGGCGACAACATCCTCGCCGTCCTGCGCGGTACCGCTTCCAACTCCGATGGCCGTACCCGCAACATCGCCACCCCGTCGCTGGACGCGCAGGTCTCCGCCACCCGCGCCGCCCTCCTGGCATCGGACGTCGACCCGGACACGATCGGTGCGCTGGAGGCCCACGGCACCGGGACGCCCGTCGGCGACCCGATCGAATTCGGCAGCCTCGCAACGACGTACGGCAAGACCGGCACGGTTCTGCTGGGGTCGGTCAAGTCCAACCTCGGCCACACCGAGGCGGCTGCGGGCGCGGTCGGCCTGATCAAGGCCGTCCTGGAACTCCAGCACGGTGTCGTGCCGCCGATGGTGCACTTCAACCGTCTCCCCGACAAGCTCGCCAAGATCGAGACCGGCCTGACCGTGCCGCGGGAGGCCACCTCGTGGCCGGAGGGCCACGGCGACGTTCGCCGCATGGCGATCTGTTCCTACGGCATCTCGGGCACCAACGTGCACGCCATTCTCGAGCAGGCCCCGCAGGTCGAGGATGCCGACGCCACCGGTGAGCCGGTCGACGGCCCCATGGTCTTCGCACTGTCCTCGACCTCGGCCGACAGTCTCCGCAGCACCGCGGGTCAGCTGGCCGACTGGGTCGACGGCAACGACGTGCCGCTGGCCGACCTGGCCTACACGCTGGCCCGCCGTCGTGGCCGCCGCTCGGTCCGCACCGGGCTAATTGCCGAGAGCCGCTCCGATCTGGTCGGCGCCCTGCGCGCAGTGGCCGGCGGTGACGAGCCCTATCCGGCCGCCGTCGGACACGACGATCGCGGACCGGTGTGGGTGTTCTCCGGCCAGGGGTCGCAGTGGGCCGGTATGGGGGCCGAGCTACTGGCCTCCGAGCCCGCGTTCGCCGCAACGATCGCCGAACTGGAACCGCTGATCGCCGCCGAGTCCGGCTTCTCGATCACCGAGGCGCTGCTGGCGCCCGAGACGGTGACCGGCATCGACCGCATCCAGCCCAGCATCTTCGCCATGCAGGTCGCGATGGCCGCCACCATGAAGTCCCACGGGGTCGTCCCGGGCGCGGTCATCGGCCAGTCCCTCGGCGAGGTCGCCGCAGCGGTGGTCGCCGGGGCGTTGTCGCTCGTTGACGGTGTCAAGGTCATCTGCCGTCGCTCGGTGCTGTGCCGCGAGATCGCCGGCGGCGGCACCATGGCATCGGTTGAGATGCCCGCCGCGCAGGTCCGCGCCGAACTCGAGGCTCACGGCATCGAAGACGTGACCATCGCGGTCGTGGCGTCTCCGACGTCGACGGTCATCGGCGGCGCCGTCGAGACCGTCCGCCGCCTGGTCGCCGACTTCGAGCAGCGCGAGATCATGGCGCGCGAGATCGCCGTCGACGTCGCCTCGCACACCCCCCACGTCGAGCCGGTGCTCGCTGAGCTGGGCGCGCTGCTTCAGGACCTGACCCCGATGGCGCCGGAGGTGCCCTACTACTCGGCGACGCTGTTCGATTCGCGTGAGCAGCCGTACTGCGACGCCGAGTACTGGCTGGACAACCTGCGCTACACCGTGCGGTTCTCGGCTGCGGTCCAGACCGCGCTGGAGGATGGTTTCCGGGTGTTCGCCGAACTGTCGCCGCACCCGGTGGTGGTCCGGGCGATCGACCAGATCGCCGCCACACTGGAAATGCCCGCCACCGCCATCGCCGGCATGCGCCGCGGCCAGGAGATGCCGCACGGACTCCGCGGCCTGCTGGTCGACCTGTACGCCGCCGGTGCGGCCGTCGATCCGGCCGCGACGCTGCCCGAGGGCCAGCTGGTCGACGCACCGCTACCCGCCTGGACCCACCGCAAGCACGTCCTCGAGCTCCCGACCGCGGACCGGGGCGCGCACCTGGTCGCGGCCCATCCGCTGCTCGGTTCCCACGTGCGCCTGCTCGACGAGCCCGAGCGGCACGTCTGGCGGGCCGAGGTCGGCACCGCCGCCCTGTCCTGGCTGGCCGATCATCAGGTTGAGAGCGTCTCGGCCATGCCGGCTGCGGCGTTCTGCGAGATGGCGCTGGCCGCCGCCCGGACCACGATCGGCGACATCGCCGAGGTGTGGGACGTGCGCTTCGAGCGGACACTGGAACTCGCGGACGAGACGGCGGTCAACGCAACCGCGTCCGCGCAGGCTTCCGGATTGTTCGATTTCGTGGTCGAGACCGGCCAGGGCGGAGAGCGCGAGCGCCGCGCCAGTGCCGTGCTGCACGCCGTCGAGAACCCCGATGACGACCGGCCGGCCGGCTACGACACCGCTGCGTTGATCGCCGCGCTGCCCAAGCGCACCGACGGCGCCGAACTGCGCAAGTGGTTCGAGGTGCGCGGCGAGGTGTTCGGGCCCGCGTTCTCGGCGCTGAGCGCGGTCAACACCGCCGACGGTGACAACACCATGGTGGCCGAGATCGCCCTGCCCTCGGCGATCCGTGACCAGCAGAATGCCTACGGGGTGCACCCGGCACTGCTGGAGGCGTGCTTCCAGTCAGTGGCCGCGCATCCAGGCGTCCAGATCCACGGCGGCCGCCTGCTGCCGCTCGGTGTCCGGCGGCTGCGTACGTACGGACCGGCCAACAAGGCGCGCTTCTGCGTGACGCGCGTGGTCAGCCAGCTCGACGGCTCCGCCGTTGAGGCCGACCTCCACCTGATCGACGAGCGTGGTGCGGTTCTGCTGGCCGTCGAGGGCCTGTCCATGGTCGCCGGCACACCGGACAACGGCCGACTGCTCGACGAGCGTTTGCTGGGCATCCAGTGGAGCAAGAAGACGCTGCCCGCCCTCGGCGAGGACGTGAACCCGGGCACCTGGCTGCTGGTGAACACCACCGACTCGGCGGACCTGCTGACCTCCGAGCTGGCCGACGCCCTCAAGCTCAGCAACGCCGACGTCACGGTGATGTCGTGGCCGCGGAGTTCCGATCACGTGGCCAACGCCGCACGGATGACGACCTACATGGCGGAGAGCAGCTTCGGCAGCATCGTCGTGGTCTCCGCGCCGCGTAACGGCTGCCCGCCGGAGCAGATGGTGCACCGTGGCGCCGACCACGTGCGCCACCTGGTACGCATCGCGCGGGAACTGGCCGACGATTCCGCAGAGGCTCCGCGGCTCTATGTCGTGACGCGGAACGCCCAGACCGTCTGCCCCGATGACCGGCCGAACCTCGAGCAGGCCGGCCTGCGGGGGCTGCTCCGCTCCATCGGCGCCGAGCACCCCCACCTGCGTCCGACGCAGATCGACGTCGACGAGAACACCATCGGCAAGTCCATCGCCCACCAGCTTCTGCTCGGTTATGACGAGGACGAGACCGCCTTCCGCAACGACGAGTGGTACACCGCTCGCCTGACCCACGCCCCGCTGCAGGCCGGCGAGCGGTTCACCACCGTCGTCGAACACGATCGGGACGGCATGCGCCTGGAGATCCGGACCCCCGGTGACCTGGGAACGCTGGAACTGACGTCCTTCGAGCGGGTCGCTCCGGGACCCGGCGAGGTGGAGATCGCCATCACCGCGTCGAGCCTGAACTTCACCGACGTGCTGGTCGCCACCGGCCAGTACCCGGGCGATGCGGGCACCCCGCGGCTGGGCAGCGACTTCGCCGGTGTCGTCACCGCCGTCGGTCAGGGAGTCAAGGCGCACCGCGTCGGCGACCATGTCGGCGGCATCTCGCCCAACGGTTGCTGGGGCACCTTCGTCACCTGCGACGCCGACCTGGCCGTGGCGCTGCCGCGGGGTCTGCGCGACGACCAGGCCGCGGCTGTGACCACGGCGGTCGCCACCGCCTGGCACGGTCTGAACGACCTGGCCCGGATCAAGACCGGCGACAAGGTGCTGATCCACTCCGCAACCGGCGGCGTCGGTCAGGCCGCCATCGCGATCGCCCGTCGTGCAGGTGCCGAGATCTTCGCCACCGCAGGCAGCGAGGAACGCCGGAACCTGCTGCGCAGCATGGGTATCGAGAACGTCTACGACTCGCGCAGCATCGCCTTCGCGGAGCAGATCCGTCGGGACACCGACGGCTACGGCGTGGACATCGTGCTGAACTCGCTGACCGGTGCCGGCCAGAAGGCCGGTATGGAACTGCTGGCTTTCGGCGGACGCTTCGTCGAGATCGGCAAGACCGACTCCGGTGATGCCCAGACGCTCCCGTTCCGCCGCAACATGTCCTTCTACGGAGTGGACCTGGCGCTGATGTGCTCCACCCACCCCGACCAGGTCCGTGAGCTGCTCAACACCGTGTACCGGCTCACCGCCAAGGGTGTTCTGCCGCACCCGCAGGCGACGCACTACCCGCTGACCGAGGCTGCCGCCGCGATCCGCGCCATGAGCGCGGCCGAACACACCGGCAAGCTGATCCTCTCGGTGCCGCGGGTCGGCCACAGCACGGTCGTGGTTCCGCCGGAGCAGGCCCGCGTCTTCCGTCGCGACGGTTCCTACATCGTCACCGGTGGCCTTGGTGGGCTGGGCTTGTTCCTGGCTGCCAAGATGGCCGACGCCGGTGCGGGCCGGATCGTGCTGAACTCCCGTTCGGCGCCGAAGCCGGCGGCGATGGCCGAGATCGAGCGGATGCGTGCCCAGGGCACCGAGGTCGAGGTCATCACCGGTGACATCGCTCTCGCCGGAACCGTCGACAGGCTGGTGGCCGAGGCCACCGTGAGCGGCTTGCCGGTCCGTGGCGTGCTGCACGCAGCCGCGGTCGTCGAAGACGCGATCCTGACCAACATCAGCGGCGAACTGATCGAACGGGACTGGGCGCCAAAGGTTTACGGCGCATGGCATCTGCACCGGGCGACCGCGACGCAGCCGCTGGACTGGTTCTGCTCGTTCTCCTCGGCCGCTGCGCTGATCGGCTCGCCGGGTCAGGGTGCCTACGCCGCTGCCAACAGCTGGCTGGACGCCTTCACCCAGTGGCGCCGTTCGCAGGGGCTGCCGGCCAGCGCGGTCGCGTGGGCCGCGTGGGACGAGATCGGAGCGGGCAAGCACCTGGCGCAGTCGGGGACCACCGCGATGATCAATCCGGAGGAGGGCGCCTACGCGTTCGAGGCGCTGCTGCGCCACAACCGGGCCTACGCCGGCTACTCGCCGGTGGCGGGTGCGCCGTGGCTCACCGATCTCGCTGCCCGCAGCCCCTTCGGCGGGGAGTTCGCCTCCAGCACCGACCATTCCGTGGAGACCAGCGGTTTGCGGGCCGAGTTACACTCGCTCCCGCGGGAGGAATGGTCGCCTCGGGTGCGGCGCCTGGTGACCGAACACCTGGCTCTGATCCTGCGGTCATCGGTCGATCCCGACCGGCCGATCATGGAATACGGCCTCGACTCCCTGGGGCACCTCGAGCTGCGTACGCGGCTGGAGAGCGAGACCGGCGTCCGGGTCCGGTCCACGGACATCACGACGGTCCGCGGCCTGGCCGATACCCTGTGCGAGTCGCTGGTGGGCACGCTGGCGGCAGCCCGCTGAGCCGGGCGCCGAACAGGAAGCGAGTTCAGTGGTCGCGTTAACGGCAATCCAGGACTGGGTGGGCGCGCCGGGCTCCGTGGTGTCATGGAGCCCGGCCCCCGCCTGCGCGGAAAAGGTCCGGCAGGCCACCGCCAGCGACGTCCCGCCGAGTTTTCAGCAGGAACAGCACATCCGGGCCTACCGGCAGCATGCGGCGGACGGGCTGGAGATGGCCCGGCTGATGATCCCGTCGTGGAAGATCGCCGGGCGGTGCGACCTGCGGGCGATGAGCTACGTGATCAACGCCTACCTGCGCCGCCATGACACTTACCACAGCTGGTTCGACTTCGACGAGGCCGACCGGGTGGTGCGCCATACGGTCAGTCCGGAAGACATCAAGCTGGTGCCAACCAGCCATGGGGAGATGAACTCGGCCAAGTGGCAGGCACAGGCCTTGGACGTGCCCGGCCCGCTGGACTGGGACTGCTTCCGGTTCGGCGTGATTCAGCGAGCCGACCACTTCACCTTCTATGCGAGCATCGACCACCTCCACGCCGATGCGATGTTCGTCGTGGCGCTGTTCGTCGAGATCCATTCGAACTATGCCGCCGTCGTCGAGGGCGGCGTTCCGGTCCGGCTTCCCGAGGCCGGCCGCTACGCCGACTACTGCATCCGGCAGCGTGACTACACCTCCGGTCTGACGCTGGAGTCGCCAGAGGTCGTCGAGTGGTTGGAGTACCTGCGCAAAAACGGCGGGACCCTACCGAAATTCCCGATGCCGCTGGGTGATCCGAACATCCCCTGCACGGGCGAGCTCAACAAGATCAGGCTGATGGACGTGCGCGAGAGCGACCGGTTCGAGGCCGTGTGCGCCTCGGCGGGGGCACGGTTCATCGGTGGGGCTTTCGCCTGCGCCGCGCTTGCCGAACGCGAACTCACCGGTATCGACACCTACAACGTCATCACGCCGACCACCACGAGGCAGACCCAGGCGGAATTCGCCACCACTGGTTGGTTCACCGGCGTCGTGCCGATCTCCGTTCCGGTCGCCGGCAAGTCGTTCGCCGAAACCGCCAGGGCCTGCCAGCAGGCCTTCGACGCCGGCATGCATCTGGCGCAACTGCCGATCGAACGGGTGCTGGAGCTGGCGGCGCCATTGCCCGACATCCGCAAGGCCGGCCCCGGTGTGCCGATGCTCTCGTATTTCGACACCAGCCTGCCTCCCTTGGATCCCGTCGTGATGGGCAAGTGGCGCGAGCAGGAGGGCACGCTGTACACCGGTGTCGGCGCGGCCAGTCAGATGGGGATGTGGGTGAACCGCGGCTCCGACGGAACGGTCATCTCCGTCGGCTACCCGGACAACCCGGTCGCCCGCGAATCGGCGACCCAGTACGTTGAGCTGATGAAAATGTTCTACCTGCGGGCCGCCGACGGCCGCGCCGACGCGTTGTCCTCGCCGCGGATTCCGCGGGCGACGGTCTGACCGACGGGCTGCGGCGGTGGAATCTCTGGAGTCGAAATCTCTGGAACGGGTGAGCGACCTCGACCATCGGGGTGCCGGGGAGCAGGACGATCTTCTCTGCTACGCAGACCAGGCGCTGTTCCTGTCGTTGCGTGCCACCGGGCAGGAGTCGGTTGCCCAATTCACTTGGATCTATGAACATCCCGTCGATTTCGATCGGCTGAAACGGTTTCATCAGAACCTGGGCTACGGGCTTCTGGGTCGTCGGATCGAGCGTTCGAGCCTTCCCTTCGGACGTCATCGATGGGTCGCCTCACTGGGTCCGTCCGCGCCACTGGACATCAGCAGCACCCCCCGCCCGCGATCGGAGTTCACCGACTGGCTCGACGAACGTGCGCAGGTGTCGGCGGATCCGGAATTCGGTCCGGGCTGGCATCTGAGCGCGGCCATGTTCGACGACGGATCGACCGCGATCACGATCGTCGCCTCGCACTGCCTCGTCGACGGAATGGGCCTTTTGGAGACGTTGATCAATGCGATCAACGACACCCCCCGTGACTTGGGTCTGTCGGCGCCGCATGCCCGCACTCGGCGGCAGGCATTGCGCGCCGATATCCGCGAGACGATTCGAAGCGTCCCCGACACCGCCAAAGCGCTCGGGGTGGGGGCGCGCCTCGGTGTTCGTCGCTGGCGTGAGTCCCGGCGCGACAAGGTCTCTCGCGACGGCGGCGTGTCCCGGGATGCCACCGCTGCACCGACACGACCGGTGACGTCCGACCTGGCGTCGGGGGCATCGGCGTCCCGTGAGGTGATCGCCCCGGCAGTGATCGCCGTCGTCGATTGCCAGGCGTGGGACAGTCGCGCCGAGGCGCTTGGCGGTAACAGCCATTCGCTGTTCGCCGGGTTCGCCGCGAAACTCGCCCAACACGTCGGGCGCACCCGGGCCTCCGACGGCGCCGTGACGTTGATGATTCCGGTGAACGAGCGAGAGCCCGGTGACACCCGGGCGAACGCGGTGACGATCGGATATGCCAGCCTGGACCCCGCGTCGGTGACCACCGATCTGACCGAGGCACGTGCGCAGATCCGCCAAGTCCTGACCTCGGTTCGGGAAGTCCCCGACGAGACGCTGCGGACACTGCCGTTGATTCCCTTCGTGCCGAAGCGGGCTGTCGTTGGAACCGCGAGTCTGGCAATGGGTTTGGGCGCTGACCTGCCGGTCTCCGCCTCGAATCTGGGCGACGTGGACGCCGCGGTCCTCCGTGCCGACGGAACCGATGCCGAAGGCTTCATCATCCGCGGGGTCGACGGCCGCGTCACCCAGGAGTTGCTCGAGCGGCGCCACGGCTATCTCACCGTGCTCTGCAACCGGTCGGCCGGCAAGGTCTTTCTCTCGGTGATCGGTTACCGGCCCGGGGGAGAGAACACGAAGGCGGCACTGCGCGCACTTGTCGTAGAGACCCTCGCGGAGTTCGGCCTGTCCGGAACCGTCGAGTAGCGGCTTGCACCACTCACATCGCAGACGTGGCAATGGAGGCTGACCGGGTGACCCCACAGGACGAGCATCGGCTGACGTACCTCGACCAGACCGCGTTGGAACTCGCCCGGGCGACCGGTCGGGGCCAGTTGATGCAGTGCGTGTGGGTCTACGAGCATCCGCTCGACTACCAAGGACTCGAACGGTTCCACCGCAACTGTGCCGAGTCGATCGGCAACCGGCTCATCGAACGCTCGCCACTGCCGTTCGGGCGACACCGGTGGGTGCGCGCCGGTGGGCCTCCGCCTCCGATCCGCATCGCTGAGAAGCCAAGGCCCCGAGAGGAATTGCTGGCCTGGGCCGACGAGCTCGCCAACCTGCCCATCGACTCGGTGAACGGACCTGCCTGGAACCTGGTGGTTCAGCCGCTCGCCGACGGATCCACGGCGGTCAGCATGATCGCCTCACATCAGATCTTCGACGGCGTCGGCGCCATTTTGGCCATCTACGAAGGGGTCATCGGCAGCATCCGCGATACCCGGTACGAGGTGTCGGGTTCGCGTAGCAAGGGCAGGGCCCTTCGCGCCGACGCCCGTCAGGCACTGCGTGACCTGCCGGAAACCCTGCGCACCGCCAGGAAAGCCGCCACGATGTACCGCGCCAAGCGCGAGGAGTTCGCGGCCGCGCGCACCCCACACCTCTCCGGCGAGGATTCCCGTCGGGTCGTCGTGCCGGCGATCGCGATCTATGTCGGTATTCCGGAGTGGGATGCCAAGGCGCAATCCCTTGGCGGGAACAGCTATTCGCTGCTGGCCGGATTTGCGGCCAAACTCGGGGAGCGCCTGGGCCGCCGTCGCGCCGACGGCGACGTCAGCCTGATCATCGCCATCAACCTCCGGGAGAACTTGGCAGACGACCGGGCTCTGGCCATGGCGTTCGCCAATGCGACGGTCGATCCGACCACTGTCACCGACGATCTGACGGCGACCCGTGCGGCGGTTCGGGAAGCACGGGAGAAGGCCAAGAACGAGCCGGACCCGACCATCGAGTTGCTCTCCATCGCCCCCTGGCTTCCACAGAGCGCGATCAAAGGGCTTGCCGAGGTGATGTTCGACTACTCAGAGAGCCTGCCCGTGTCGTGTTCGAATCTGGGTGACCTGCCGCCGGAAGTCGCCCGGATCGACGGAACCGATGCGGAATACGTCTTCATCCGCGCCATGGACACCAACGTCACGTTGGGGGAGTTGAAGCGGTCCAAGGGCCAACTCGTCCTGGTGTCGGGACGTATCAATGGCACGGTGTCGATCTCGGTCGAGGCCTACCAACTCGGGGCGGAGAACACCAAGGAACGGCTGCGCGACATTGCCGAACAGACCCTCGCCGAGTTCGGGCTCAGCGCCGTCATCGACTGATCAGAGTCGGCTGAAACCGACTGCGACCAAGACGAACCCGGCGATGCCGAGCAGGATGGCGTAGTCCTGGCGACGGCGGGCGAGTACCCACGTCCGCAGCCCCTCCAGGAATCGGATGGTGCGATCCTTGGCCACCACGTAGCTGAAGATCGGAACCAGCAGAACGGCGTTCGCGATGGTCAGGAACGTGAACAGTGCCGTGACCTGAAGCTTGTCCGACATTCCGGAACTGGCGATCAGCAGCAGCAGGGCCATGTAGTCAACGGAGGGCAGTGCGTTGCCGATTCCGAGGACGATGGCCAGGACCGGGGAACTGCCCTGCACCAGTTTCGCCGCCCAACCGGGCAGGTTGCTGGTGATCCGTTCGACACGGGCGATTCCCGCGTGCTGCGGCGTTCCCGGCAGCGGTTCGCCGTCCGGTCCGGCGGCCTGGTCGCCGTCTGTTCCGGCACCCTCCGGTGCGCGGCGCTTGCCGAAGGAGATGTTGCTCCCCAGCACCGCTGCGGCGATGAGTGCTACTGCCCCGACGCCGATCTGTACCTTTGCGCTGCTGGAATCCCCGCTCAGGAAAGAGCCCCGGTGAATGAGGGAGAGAATGAGCAACCCTGCAGATCCGGCCACCAGGAAACTGGTGATGAGGAATGCCACCAACTGCCGGATTGGGTGCGGCCGGATCAGCAGCAGGCCGATGATGGCAAGGCGGTTCGGTTCCAGGTTCAACGCAAGAGCGAGAATCAGAACCGTCGTCCACATGATTGTCGAGACTACCGTCGACCGGGAATCGTCTAGGAATTGTGCCGTCTGTTGGCGGGGAGGGCCTTCCACTTCGACGGCCACCAGTTCGCCTTGCCGACCAGAACCGCGGTAGCAGGCACGGTGATGGTGCGAACCAGGAAGGTGTCCAAGAGAATCCCGACGCCGATGATGAAGCCCATCTGTACGAGCGTGGTGATGCTGGAGAACTGCAGACCTGCCATCGACGCGGCGAAAATCAGACCCGCAGCGGTGATGACGCCACCGGTCTGGGTGATGGTCCTGATGACGCCCAGGCGGATTCCCAGAGGTGGCGATTCGTCGCGGATTCGGGAGATCAGCAGCAGGTTGTAGTCGGCGCCGACCGCGACGAGGATGATGAAGGTCAACCCCGGCACGCTCCAGTGCAATTCCTGGTGCAGTCCGTACTGGAACGTCAGGACTCCCAGGCCGAGCGCAGACAGGTACGAAACAACCACCGAGACAATCAGATACAGCGGGGCCACCAGTGCCCGCAGCAGGACGATCAGAATGCTCAGCACGACGATGATCGTCAGCGTGACGATCAATCTCAGATCGCGGTTGTAGTAATCCCTGGTGTCGCGCAACGTGACTGAGAATCCGCTCATGGCGATGTCGGCATCACTCAAGGTGGTGTTGGGCTGGGCGCTGCGCGCGGCCGCCAGGATGGCATTGACTTGATCCATCGCTTCCGAACTGAACGGATTCAGCTTGCTCTGGACCAGGTATCGGGCGGTGTGCCCGTCCGGCGAGAAGAATATCGCCGCTGCCTTCTTGAATTCCTCCCCGGTCAGGATCTGCGGGGGCACGTAGAAACCCGCCATCGCCGGCGTCGTCGCTTCGCGTTTGATGCTGAGCAGGAATTGCGACGCCAAGGTGAGCCCGTCTCGCAGTTGTTTGGTCTGGCCGACGACGAGGTTTACCCCGTCGGCCATCTGCCGACTTGCCGCCGCGAGTTTAGCGACGCCCTGATCCACCAGGGTCAGCTGATCCTGCAGATCCGCAGGGCTGTTGATACCGGAGGACCGCAGTGCCTCGGTGAGGTTGTTCAGCGCACCCGCGGCGTCGTTGCCGCTCGAGCCGGGAATGAGGGTGCCGGGAACCTGGCCGCCCGGAAGCTGGCCCGCCGGAAGCTGAGCGCCCGGAAGCTGGCCCGCCGGAACTGGAAGGTGGTTGGCCGGGCTCGGGACGGTGCTGGTGGGTGCGGGAACTTGGCTGGTGGGCAAGGGGTTTGGCGTGGTGGTGGTGGTTATCGGAGTGGGTCGTTCCTTGGCCGGCCCGCCGTAGATCGGTCGCTCACTGGCCGTTGCGGGGCTCGGCTCGGTGACGGGTCCGGGAAGCCCGGTGCCGGTGTGCTGATCG
The DNA here is from genome assembly GCA_903862565.1 of uncultured Actinomycetes bacterium. GTDB lineage: Bacteria > Actinomycetota > Actinomycetes > Mycobacteriales > Mycobacteriaceae > Mycobacterium. The sequence continues at coordinate 22,815 of CAIOYU010000196.1, forward strand.
GCGGGTCCGGGGAGTTGGTTGCCGGGGCCCACGATCCGGTCTCCGGCGAAAGCCTGGAGTTGGCGGGCGAGGCCGGAGATCTGGTCGAGAAGGACGCTCGCGTCGGCGCTCTGATGCAGCTGAGCGCGGTTGGTGACGCAGACGGGGTCGGCATCGCAGTTCGGATTGTTGTCCAGAGCGTCGAGGACGGGCTGAACCGACTCGCTGAACGACTGGACGGCGTCGGTGGCATTGGTGCCGAGCACGTTTCCGAGTTGGTGGACGGCGTCGAGCAGCTTGTTGGTGACGTCGATCTCCTGGATCGCCCTGCTCCCGCCGAGGTGGTTCTGACCTGCGGGCCCGGCGGTCTGTCCGGGGTTCTGCACCGGAGGCATCGAGGAGATCGCGATCAGCAGTCCGCGGACGGTGGCGATGCCCTGGCTTACCTGTCCCTGGAGGGAGTCGAGCAGATCGGCGATCTGGGTGGCGCCGTTGGCCAGCAAGTTCAGTTCGGAGTCGTAGGAGCTGATCACCGAGGAGGCCAAGCCGAGCTTGCTCCCCACCTCGCCCACCTGGAACGAGATGCGGGTCTGCTCCAGGGATTCCCCGGTAGGCCGGGTGATGCCGCGCACGATGTCGATATCGGGCACCTGGCTGATCCGGAACGCCATCTGTTCCATGTCGGCGAGTGCCTTGGCGGTGCGCAGATCGTGCGGCGAGTGCACCAGAATGTATTGCGGCAGGCTCGTGTTCAGCGGGAAGTGCTGGGTGATCGCGTCGTAGCCGCGGATGCTCTCCGTTTCGGGAGGCAGTGCCTTGCGATCGTCGTAGTTGAATTTCGCCAGGCTGACCGAGCCGGCCAGGATCGCCAGGATCACCAGGCTGGCGATCAGGTGCCCGGCGGGTTTACGCGCGATCCTGATGCCCGAGCGTTTCCAGAACCGGCTGGTCAGGTCGCGCCGGGGCATCGCCCATCCCCGTCGCCCGACCAGGACCAGCAGGGAGGGCAGGAAGGTCAGGGCGCCGGCACAACCGACGCAGATCGCGACGGCCAGCGCCACACCCACAGTGGAGAACACCGTCAACTTGGTGAAGATCATCCCGAGGAACGTGACCGCCACAGTGGCGGCGGACGCGGTGATGACCTTGCCGACCGAGTTCAGTGCGCTGGGTATCGCCTGGTCGGCGGTCTGGCCGAGTCGGATGAAGTCGTGGTACCTGCTGATGAGGAATACCGCGTAGTCGGTTCCGGCTCCCGCCATCATCGCCGTGAGCAGCACGATGGTCTGGGTCGAGATCTCCAGGCCCAACACCCCGAGGCCGGCGATCACACCCTGCGCGGCGACCAGCGACACCCCGATGGTGATCAGCGGGAGCATGATCGTCAACGGATTGCGATAGACCATCAGCAGGATGAACAGAAGTGCGGTGACGGTGGCCACCTCGACGGTCACCCGGTCGCGCTCGCCGATGTCCTGGACGTTGTCCAATGTCGCGGCCGGCCCCGTGAGATAGGCGGTCACCGTCGTGCCCGCCACCGTCTTGCGGACGATGTCCATCAGTTTCTTGGTCGTCGCCGTCGCACTCGGAGAGCCCAGAGTGTCCCGGAGGCTCACCGGCAGCAGCCAGGCCTTCCCGTCCTTGCTGCCCAGGACCTCCTTCAGCGCCGGGACAGAGATGAAGTCCTGAACCGCCGAGACGCCCTTGCTGTCCGCCTTCAGCTTGGTGACGAGGTCGCGGTACACCCGCTCATCGGCCGATGACAGTCCGTTGTCATTGATCAGAACGACCAGGAGGATGTTTTCGGAGCCGCCCTCCTTGTAGGCGTCCATCATTTCCATGCTCGCCACCACTGACGGAGCGTTGGCCGGAAGAATATTGGACGGCGCTCGCTGGGCGAGGACGGGAAGGGAGGGGAAGGAGGCGGTGAGTCCGGCTCCCACAGCGATCCAGAGGGCGATTACCAGCCATGGCCAACGGACGACAACGCGACCGATCGCGCCGAAAACGCCACCTCCGCGTGCAGCCGTCTGCGTCTCCGGCGGGAGGCTCTCTGAGGCCACCGGCCCATGGTACTGACCTGCAGGGAAATGCCTCGGTCGGCGCTCTGCACGGGTCGTCGTCGGCAGGCTCTAGACTTGGCGGCAGCGGTGTTGATCCGGCCATCACCGGGGAGCCTCCGGAAGAACCGCGGAACCCAGGTCCCGTCCTTGGGCGTGCGAAGTAGAACCGGACGGGCGGGCCCGTCACAGCCCAGTTGAGCGACGCGCGAGTGATCGTGCGTAAGCGGGGTGGTACCGCGGCGCTCGCGCACCCGCGCGTCGTCGTCCCCGTGCCCGAACCGGCACAGGAGTCCCGCGACCGTGATCGAGCCCAATCCGACGGTGCCCAACCCGGGCCACACCGGCTACCCCAGGCAGTCTGGCGGCTCTCCCGATTTCCCCGCCCTGGAACGTGAGGTCCTTGCCTACTGGGCGGACGACGACACCTTCCGGGCCAGCGTCGAACAGCGCGAAGCGGCGCCGGAATATGTCTTCTACGACGGACCGCCGTTCGCTAATGGCCTGCCGCACTACGGGCACCTGCTGACCGGTTACGTCAAGGACATCGTTCCCCGCTACCGGACCATGCGCGGCTACAAGGTCGAACGCCGGTTCGGCTGGGACACCCACGGACTGCCGGCCGAACTCGAGGTTCAGCGCCAACTCGGCATCACCGACAAGGCGCAGATCGAGGAGATGGGCATCGAGACGTTCAACGACGCCTGCCGGGACTCGGTGCTCAAATACACCAACGAGTGGCGCGCCTACGTCACCCGCCAGGCCCGCTGGGTCGACTTCGACAACGACTACAAGACGCTCGACCCGTCGTTCATGGAATCGGTCATCTGGGCGTTCAAACAGTTGTGGGACAAGGGCCTTGCCTATGAGGGCGTACGGGTGCTGCCGTACTGCTGGAACGACGAGACCCCACTGTCCGCCCACGAACTGCGGATGGACGACGACGTCTACCAGAGCCGCCAGGACCCGGCCGTCACCGTGGGATTCCGGGTCGACGCCCCGGGCTCCGAACTTGACGGCGCCTACCTGCTGGTCTGGACGACGACGCCGTGGACCTTGCCGTCGAACCAGGCCGTCGCGGTGAATCCCGAGGTGACATACGTCGTCGTCGCCCACGACGGTCGCCGGGTCGTTCTCGCGCAGGCGCGCCTCGCGGCCTACGCCCGGGAACTGGGGGAAGAGCCAGAGGTCATCGGCTCCTACACCGGGGAACAACTGCTGGGTCTGCGTTATCTGCCGCCGTTTCCGTACTTCACCAACTCCGAGAACGCTTTTCAGGTTCTGCGTGGTGATTTCGTCACGACCGAGGACGGCACCGGGATCGTGCACATGGCACCGGCCTACGGCGAGGACGACAAGGCGACCACCGACACCGTCGGCATCGTGCCGGTCACCCCGGTGGACGCCAAGGGCCGGTTCGACGCCTCCGTTCCCGATTACCAGGGCCTGCAGGTCTTCGACGCCAACCCGCAGATCATCCGCGACCTGAAGAACGGCACCGGTTCGGTGGCGGTCAACGCACCCGTGCTGATCCGCCACGAGACCTACGACCACCCCTATCCGCACTGCTGGCGTTGCCGCAATCCGCTGATCTACCGCGCGGTGTCGTCGTGGTTCGTCAAGGTCACCGAGTTCCGGGACCGGATGGTCGAACTGAACCAGGAGATCACCTGGTATCCCGAGCACGTCAAGGACGGCCAGTTCGGCAAGTGGCTGTCGAATGCGCGGGACTGGTCCATCTCACGAAACCGCTACTGGGGCACGCCGATTCCGGTATGGGTTTCCGATGACCCCGCCTACCCGCGCATCGACGTGTACGGCAGCCTCGACGAACTCGAGCGCGACTTCGGCGTGCGTCCGGACAACCTGCACCGGCCCTACATCGACGAGCTGACCCGGCCCAACCCCGACGACCCGACCGGTCACGCGACCATGCGCCGTATCGAGGACGTCTTCGACGTGTGGTTCGACTCCGGGTCGATGCCCTACGGGCAGGTGCACTACCCATTCGAGAACACCGACTGGTTCCTCGGTACCGATTCCGTCGACCCTGACAAGCAGGTCGACGGTGCCGATTCCGTCGACCCTGACAAGCAGGTCGACGGTGCCGATTCCGTCGACCCTGACAAGCAGGTCGACGCCCACTTCCCGGGCGACTTCATCGTCGAATACATCGGACAGACCCGCGGCTGGTTCTACACACTGCACGTGCTGGCGACCGCACTGTTCGACCGGCCGGCCTTCAAAACCTGTGTGGCCCATGGCATCGTCCTGGGCAACGACGGCCAGAAGATGAGCAAGTCGCTGCGCAACTACCCCGACGTCAACGAGGTGTTCGACCGCGACGGCTCCGATGCCATGCGCTGGTTCCTGATGGCCTCGCCGATCCTGCGGGGCGGGAACCTGGTCGTCACCGAGCAGGGGATCCGGGAGGGTGTTCGGCAGGTGCTCCTGCCGCTGTGGAACGCCTACAGCTTCCTGGCGCTCTATGCGCCGACAGTCGGCACGTGGCGCACCGATTCGCCGCATGTGCTGGACCGCTACATCCTGGCCAAGCTCGCCGCCCTGCGCGACGACCTGACTGCGGCGATGGATGTGTGCGACATCTCGGGGGCGTGCGAGCAACTGCGCCAGTTCACCGAGGCCCTCACCAATTGGTATGTGCGGCGGTCCCGTTCGCGCTTCTGGCATGAGGACTCCGACGCGATCGACACCTTGCACACCGTGCTGGAGGTCACCGCCCGGCTCGCGGCCCCACTGCTGCCGATGGCATGCGAGGTGATCTGGCGGGGCATCACGGGGGAGCGGTCGGTTCATCTGACGGACTGGCCGCAGGCCGGTGTGGTGCCCGCGGACCCCGAGTTGGTCGCCGCCATGGACCAGGTGCGCGAGGTTTGCTCGGTGGCGTCGTCGCTGCGTAAGGCCAAGAAGCTTCGGGTGCGCCTTCCGCTGCCGAAAATCACCGTCGCAGTGGATGATCCGAGTCAGTTGCGACCGTTCGCCGAACTGATCGCCGATGAGCTCAACGTCAAGGCCGTCGAACTCACCGATGACATCGCCGCACATGGACGTTTCGAGTTGTCGGTCAACGCACGGGCTGCCGGCCCACGGCTGGGCAAGGCGGTCCAGGACGCGATCAAAGCGGTCAAGACCGGCCAGGGTGTGCTGAACCCCGAAGGCACCCTGAGCGCCGGCGCGGTGGTGCTGAACCCCGACGAGTACAGCTCACGGTTGGTGGCAGCCGACCCGGACAGCACCGCGGCGTTGCCCGGCGGGGCGGGCCTGGTGGTCCTGGACGGCGCGGTGACCCCCGAACTTGAGGCCGAGGGCTGGGCCAAGGACCGCATCCGCGAACTGCAGGACCTGCGCAAGTCCTCGGGTCTGGAGGTCAGCGACCGGATCACGGTGGTGATGGCGGTGCCGCCGCAGCGTGCCGCATGGGCAGCCACCCACCGCGACCTGATCGCCGGTGAGATCCTGGCCACGGGGTTCGAATTCGGAGAGCCCGCCGACGGTGTCGAGATCGGCGACGCCGTGCGGGTGGCTATCCGCAAGTCCTGACCGTTCCGCAAGTCCTGACCGTTGATTTCCGCAAGCCCGATCGTTGATTGAGGACCCACGCAGACAAAGTGCGAGGTGGACTGCTGCGTGGCTCCTCACTCGGCGCAGATGCGCGCGTCGCGCTGACGGAGAATGGGCGTGTGTCGCGCTGGGTTCTGCATTTCGACATGGATGCCTTCTTCGCATCCGTCGAGCAGTTGACCCGACCCACGCTGCGCGGCAGACCGGTCGTGGTCGGGGGCACCGGCGGACGCGGTGTGGTGGCTGGCGCCAGTTACGAGGCCCGCGCCTTCGGGGCGCGCTCGGCGATGCCGGTGCACCAGGCCCGCCGGCTCATCGGGGCCGGCGCGGTCGTGCTGCCGCCGCGCGGTGCGGTGTACGGCGTGGCCAGCCGCCGGGTGCTGGAGGCGGTCCGTGCGCTGGTGCCCGTCCTCGAACAACTGTCCCTCGACGAGGCCTTCGGCGAGCCCGCTGAACTCATCGGGGCCACTCCTCGGGAGGTGGAACGGTTCTGCGCGGGCCTGCGGGCGCGGGTTCGGGAGCGGACCGGGCTGGTCGCCTCGGTGGGGGCCGGGTCGGGCAAGCAGATGGCCAAGATCGCCTCCGGGTTGGCCAAACCCGACGGCGTGCGGGTGATTCGGCGCGATGAGGAGCGACTGCTGCTTGACGGGCTGCCGGTGCGCCGGCTGTGGGGAATCGGCCCGGTCGCCGAGGAGAAGCTGCATCGTCTGGGCGTGGAAACCGTCGGGCAACTGGCCGCGCTGTCCGATGCCGAGGTGGCCGACATCCTGGGAGCGACGGCGGGGCCCGCCCTGCACCGGCTGGCCTGTGGCATCGACGACCGCCCGGTGGCCGAGCGCGCCGAGGCCAAACAGATCAGCGCCGAGTCGACCTTCGGTGCCGATCTGACCACCCTGGACCAACTCCGCGAGGCGGCCGGGCCGATCGCCGAGCACGCCCACCGCCGGCTGACCCGCGACGGGCGCGGCGCCCGTACCGTGACGGTCAAGCTCAAGAAGTCCGACATGTCGACCCTGACCCGCTCGGCGACCCTGCCGTATGCGACGGCCGACTCCGCGACCCTGGCGGCCACCGCGAGACGGCTCCTACTCGATCCGCGTGAGATCGGCCCGATTCGGCTTCTCGGCGTTGGGTTCTCCGGTCTCAGCGACGTGCGCCAGGAATCGCTGTTCCCGGAACTCGAGCAGTTGGAGGTCGAGTTCACCGACAATCCGCCTACCCCCATGTTTGCCGATCCGGCGGCCGAGACCGGGGGCTGGCGGGTGGGGGACGACGTCGCCCATCCCGACTACGGCCACGGTTGGGTGCAGGGCGCCGGCCACGGCGTGGTCAGTGTTCGGTTCGAAACCCGGAGCAGCGGCCCCGGGGTCATGCGCACCTTCCCGATCGACGCCGCCGGCTTGAGCCCGGCCGACCCACTGGACAGCCTGGACTGGCCCGCCAGCGCCGAGGTGTCAGCCCAGGCGGGCGACGACGTCGCCGACGGGTAGGCCCGCTGCGAGGGCCGCCATCACCAGCACGCGGGCCTGGCCCGCCCGCAACCGCGGAACCATCACCGCGCCGGCCGCCTCCAGATCGTGCGCGGGCCCGTAGGCCGGCCACGTCCCACCACCGATCACCCGGGTGCTCACCACGACTGCCACGCCTCGCGCGCAGGCCCTGGCCACTGCCTGGATCATCGCGGTGCCGGCGTTGCCCGCTCCCATGCCTTTGAGCACGAGGCCGCGGGCGCCCGCGGCGATGAACGCGTCGATCGCGGTGCCGTCGGCTCCCGGGTACGCGGCGACGATGTCCACCCGGGGGGTGGATCGCAGGCCGGACAGATAGGGCCTGCGGGCTGCGCCGGTCGAGGTGAACACCCCATTGGCGACGGTGCCCACCTGCGTCCCGCTGAAGACCTCCGGGCTGCTGACCTTCGTCATGCCCACCGGTTCCTGCACGATGCCCCCGAAGCTGACCAGCACCCCCTGTCCGCGGGCCGCGGGGCTGGCGGCGACCGTCAGCGCGTCGCGAAGGTTCGCCGGGCCGTCGGGCTCGGGATCGTCGGCGGGACGGGCCGACCCGGTCAGGACCACCGGGACGTCGCCGTCGTAGCCGAGTTCGAGCCAGAGCGCGGTTTCCTCCATGGTGTCGGTGCCGTGGGTGACCACGATTCCGTCGGCTCCGTTGGTGACCGCGTGGTCCACGGCGTCCCCGATGCGCAGCCAGTCGGCGGGGGTGAGCTGGGAACTGTCCAGCGACATCAGGTCGACCACCTCGACGTCGTGGTCTGTGACGCCCAGTGTGCTGACCAGCTCAGCGCCGGCGTGCGCCGGTCGCAGCGCCCCGTCCGCCCCGCTACTGGTCGCGATTGTGCCGCCGGTGGTGATCACGACCAGGTGTGCCATGCCCGTCATCATCCCAGTACCGGGCTTTAGTGAATGATGGGGACCGTGACTGAGGACTCCGATCGGGCAACACTCCCGGTGCAGGCGCCGCCGCGCCGGCGGGTGCGTCTGCTGGTTTCGGTGGCCGCGACCGTGCTGGCACTGGACATCATCACCAAGGTGCTCGCGGTCGCACTGCTCACCCCGGGCCAGCCGGTCTCAATCATCGGCGACACCGTCACCTGGACGTTGGTGCGGAACTCCGGCGCCGCGTTCTCGATGGCGACCGGCTACACGTGGGTGCTGACGCTGGTGGCCACCGGGGTGGTGGCCGGGATCATCTGGATGGGACGCCGTCTGGTGTCGCCGTGGTGGGCTGTCGGGCTGGGAATGATCCTCGGTGGGGCGCTGGGCAACCTCGTCGACCGGTTCTTCCGCTCGCCGGGCCCGCTGCGCGGCCATGTGGTCGACTTCCTGTCCATCGGCTGGTGGCCGGTGTTCAACGTCGCAGACCCGGCCGTGGTGGGCGGGGCGATCCTGCTGGTGGGGCTGTCGCTGCTGGGGTATGACTTCGACGCCTCCGGGCGCAGGAGTGCGGAGCCATTGGCGGGTGCGGAGCCGGAGGCGGTGGCCGAGAAGCCCGGCGCCGAGTCGGCCGGATGACGGAGCGCTCCATGCCGGTCCCGGATGGCTTGGCCGGGATGCGGGTCGACGCCGGCCTGGCTCGGCTGCTGGGTCTGTCACGCACTGCTGCGGCCACGGTTGCCGAAGAGGGCGGTGTGCACATCGAGGGCGTGCAGGTGGGCAAGTCGGACCGGCTGGAGGCCGGGGCGTGGCTGACCGTCCAATTGCCGGAAGCGCCTGCGCCGGTGGAGAATACGCCCGTCGAGATCGAGGGCATGACGATCCTGTATTCCGATGCCGACATCGTCGCGGTCGACAAGCCGCCGGGTGTCGCCGCGCATGCCACGGTGGGCTGGCATGGCCCGACGGTGCTGGGCGGCTTGGCGGCCGCAGGCTTCCGGATCAGTACCTCGGGCGTTCATGAACGGCAGGGCATCGTGCATCGCCTCGACGTGGGCACCTCCGGAGTGATGGTGGTCGCCCTGTCGGAACGGGCCTACACCCTGCTCAAGCGCGCTTTCAAGCAGCGCACCGTCGACAAGCGGTATCACGCTGTGGTGCAAGGACATCCGGATCCGTCCAGCGGAACCATCGATGCGCCGATCGGCCGCCACCGCGGCCACGACTGGAAGTTCGCGGTCACCGAGGACGGCCGGGCCAGCATCACTCATTACGACACCCTCGAGATGTTCCGGGCGGCAAGCCTTCTCGACATCCACCTGGAGACCGGCCGCACGCATCAGATCCGCGTGCACTTCGCCGCACTGCACCACCCCTGCGCCGGGGACCTCACCTACGGCGCCGACCCGGTGCTGGCCAAGCGGCTGGGATTGGAGCGCCAGTGGCTGCATGCCCGGTCGCTGGCATTCGCCCACCCCGACGACGGCCGGCGGATCGAGATCACCAGTCCGTATCCGGCTGACCTCCACCATGCGCTGGACGTGTTGCGCGCCGAGTCGTGAGCGGCGCCGGGGAGCACACCCGTGGGGACAGGGCGGGGTTGCTCTACGGACTTTGCGCCTATGGGCTGTGGGGAGTGTTCCCGGCGTTCTTTCATCTGCTGGCGCCGTCCGGAGCGCCCGAGGTGCTGGCCCACCGCGTCGTCTGGACAGTCGGGCTGATGGTGGTGGTGCTGGCGGTCATCGGGAGACTGGGCGACCTGCGGACCATCAGCCGGCGCACCTGGCTTCTGCTGGCTGCGGCATCGGGGCTGATCTCGACGAACTGGCTGATCTACATCTGGGCGGTCAACTCGGGCAACGTGGTTGATGCCGCTCTGGGCTACTTCATGACCCCGTTGGTCAATGTGGTGCTCGGGGTGGTGTTTTTCTCCGAGCGACTCAACCGCATCCAGATCCTGGCCCTGCTGCTCGCCAGTGTCGCGGTCGTCCTGTTGTCGACCGGTATCGGAGGGCCGCCGCTGATCGCGATCGGTCTGGCGTTGTCATTCGGCCTCTACGGCGCTGTCAAGAAGGTCGTTCCGACCGATCCGCGGGTGAGTGTCGCGGTGGAGACCGGCATCGCTGCCCCCTTTGCACTGGTCTACCTCATCGTCATCCAGTTCAGCGGTGACGCCGATTTCATCAACCACGGACCGGCGCACATCGCGCTGATGATGCTGTGCGGGCCGGTCACGGCAGTCCCGCTGCTGTGCTTCGCTGTCGCCGCCCACCGACTACCCCTGGTCACCCTCGGTTTGCTGCAGTACCTGACCCCGTCGATGCAGTTGACGTGGGGAGTCCTGGCCGGCCATGAGCGCATGCCACCGGTGCGATGGGCCGGCTTCGCCCTCATCTGGATTGCGCTGGCAATCTTCAGTGGTGACGTGTTTTCTCGCACATTCCGGGCTCGCACAGGTAACTTGCACGCATCATGACTGACACCAAGCGCCGAAAGCGGCGCATCTTGATCGCCATCTTGGCGACGCTTGCGGCAGTTGCGACCGTCGTTCCGATGGTGTGGGGCCTGCTGGCGCCGTTCTTCAACAATCAGGCTGACAACGCGGTGACGCCCACGACCACCAAACCCGCGCTGACCATCAAGCCGCTGCCGGTGCGGCCAGTCGTCAGCGCCTTCGTCACCACGCCTGCGCAATGCCCACCAGTGCCCAAGGCCCCGGTGGCGGCAGACAAGCCGCTTCGGATCTGCGACATCAACAAGACCGCGGTCTACGAACTCGGCCCGGAGGCGTTGCGACTGCAGTTGACCAACGCCGATTCGATCCGCAACCCGCTGACCGGCGTCCAACTCGTCCAGATGACGATGACGAACGAGTCCGCGGAGCAGTTCGGGAAGTACACCGCCGGTCAGGTGGGTAAACAAGTCGCGTTCGTCCGGGCCGGGACGGTGGTCTGGGGACCCAAGATCACCGGCGCCATCGACGGGCAGGTGCTTCAGCTTTCCGGCGATCTGACCCCTGAGCAGGCCAAGGATATCGCCCGGAAACTCAAAGACGAGGCCTGACCCGGCCCGGAGCGGGACACGTCGGGCGACACGCCGAAGGGGTCGGTGGGCAGCCCTAGACTGGCAGCCCTATGGGCATTTCTCACGGCGGGTCCTTCGTGCACCTGCACAACCACTCCGAGTACTCGATGCTCGACGGTGCCGCCAAGATCACTCCGATGCTGGCCGAGGCGCAGCGGCTGGAGATGCCCGCGATCGGCATGACCGACCACGGGAACATGTTCGGTGCCAGCGAGTTCTACATCGCCGCCACCCGGGTGGGCATCACGCCGATCATCGGGGTCGAGGCCTACGTCGCCCCCGGTTCACGCCTGGACACCCGCCGGATCCTCTGGGGCGACCCGAGCCAGAAGGCCGACGACGTCTCCGGCAGCGGTTCCTACACCCACCTCACGATGGTCGCCGAGAACGCCACCGGCCTGCGCAACCTGTTCAAGCTCACCTCGTTGGCCTCTTTCGAGGGCCAGTTGGGGAAGTGGGCGCGGATGGACGCCGAAATCATCGCCGAGCACGCCGAGGGGATCATCGCCACCACCGGCTGCCCGTCCGGGGTGGTGCAGACGCGGCTCCGGCTGGGCCAGGACGCCGAGGCCCTCGCCGCTGCCGCCCAGTGGCAGGAGATCTTCGGCCGCGAGAACTACTTCCTCGAGGTCATGGACCACGGTCTGTCCATCGAGCGCCGGGTCCGCAACGGACTGCTGGACATCGGCCGCAAGCTGGGCATCCCGCCACTGGCCACCAACGATTGCCACTACGTCACCCGGGAGGCCGCGCACAACCACGAAGCGCTGCTGTGCGTCCAGACCGGCAAGACGCTCTCGGACCCCAACAGGTTCAAATTCGACGGTGACGGCTACTACCTGAAGTCGGCCGCGGAGATGCGGGCACTGTGGGACAACGAGATCCCGGGGGCCTGCGACTCCACGCTGCGGATCGCCGAGCGAGTTCAGCCCTACGACGACGTGTGGACTCCGCGCGACCGGATGCCGGTGTTCCCCGTCCCCGAGGGACACACCCAGGCGACGTGGCTGCGCCGTGAGGTCGACGCCGGCCTGGAGCGCCGGTTCCCCGGCGGGGTTCCCGCCGAGTACACCGATCGTGCCGCCTACGAGATCAGCGTCATCTGCGACAAGGGGTATCCGTCCTACTTCCTCATCGTCGCGGACCTGATCGGCTATGCCCGTTCGGTCAATATCCGGGTGGGCCCCGGCCGTGGTTCGGCGGCGGGCGCACTGGTGGCCTACGCGCTGCGGATCACCGACATCGACCCGATCGAGCACGGCCTGCTCTTCGAACGCTTCCTCAATCCCGAACGCGCGTCGATGCCCGATATCGACATCGACTTCGACGACCGCCGGCGCGGCGAGATGGTGCGCTACGCGGCCGAGAAGTACGGCAGCGACCGCGTGGCCCAGGTGATCACCTTCGGCACCATCAAGACCAAAGCGGCGCTGAAGGATTCGGCCCGGGTGCACTACGGCCAACCCGGGTTCGCGATCGCCGACCGGATCACCAAGGCGCTCCCGCCACCGATCATGGCCAAGGACATCCCGCTGTCGGGGATCACCGACCCCACCCATGAGCGGTACAAGGAAGCCGCCGAGGTCCGCAGTCTGATCGACACCGACCCCGACGTGCGCACCATCTACGAGACCGCTAGGGGTCTGGAGGGCCTGGTCCGCAACGCCGGCGTGCACGCCTGCGCGGTGATCATGAGTTCCGAACCGCTGATCGAGGCGATCCCGCTGTGGAAACGCCCTCAGGACGGCGCCATCATCACCGGCTGGGACTATCCGTCGTGCGAGGCCATCGGCCTGCTCAAGATGGACTTCCTGGGCCTGCGCAACCTGACGATCATCGGCGACGCGCTGGAGAACATCAAGGCCAACCGCGGTGTCGATCTGGTGCTCGAGTCGCTGACACTCGACGACCCGGCCACGTACGAACTGCTCTCCCGCGGCGACACCCTCGGGGTGTTCCAGCTCGACGGCGGTCCGATGCGAGACCTGTTGCGGCGCATGCAACCCACCGGGTTCGAGGACATCGTGGCCGTCCTGGCCCTCTACCGGCCCGGCCCGATGGGCATGAACGCCCACAACGACTACGCCGACCGCAAGAACGGCCGCCAGGCGATCAAGCCGATCCACCCCGAACTGGCCGAGCCGCTGCAGGAGATCCTGTCCGAGACCTACGGCCTGATCGTCTACCAAGAGCAGATCATGCGCATCGCGCAGAAGGTGGCCGGCTACTCACTGGCCCGAGCCGACATTCTGCGGAAAGCCATGGGCAAGAAGAAACGCGAGGTCCTGGAGAAGGAGTTCGAGGGCTTCTCCGAGGGCATGAAGGCCAACGGCTTCTCCGCACCTGCCGTTAAAGCCCTGTGGGACACCATCCTTCCGTTCGCCGACTACGCGTTCAACAAGTCCCACGCTGCGGGCTACGGGCTGGTGTCGTACTGGACCGCGTACCTCAAGGCGAACTATCCGGGCGAATACATGGCAGGTCTGCTGACCTCGGTCGGTGACGACAAGGACAAGGCGGCGGTGTATCTGGCCGATTGCCGCAAACTCGGCATCACCGTGCTGCCCCCGGACGTCAACGAGTCCGAACTCAACTTCGCCTCGGTGGGCACCGATATCCGCTTCGGCCTCGGCGCGGTGCGCAACGTGGGCGCGAACGTCGTCAGTTCGCTCATCGCTACCCGCGCCACGAAGGGCAGATTCGGCGACTTCTCCGACTATCTGCACAAGATCGACATCGGTGCCTGCAACAAGAAGGTCACCGAATCGCTGATCAAGGCGGGTGCGTTCGACTCGCTGGGGCATCCCCGCAAGGGCTTGTTCCTGGTGCATTCCGATGCCGTCGAATCCGTGCTGGGAACCAAGAAAGCCGAGGCGATAGGCCAATTCGACCTGTTCGGCGGCGGCTCGGACGACGGTGCCGGCGGCGATGCGGTGTTCACCATCAAGGTTGCCGACGACGAGTGGGAAGACAAGCACAAACTCGCGCTGGAACGCGAGATGCTCGGCCTCTACGTGTCGGGCCATCCGCTTGACGGTGTCGCACATCTGTTGGCCGCGCAGGTCGACACCCATATTCCGGCAATCCTCGACGGAGATGTCGCCAATGACGCCCAAGTCCGGATCGGCGGCATTCTGGCCGCCGTCAACCGACGGGTCAACAAGAGCGGAATGCCCTGGGCCTCTGCACAGTTGGAGGATTTGACCGGCGGCATCGAGGTGATGTTCTTCCCGCAGACGTACTCGCTGTTCGGAGCGGAGATCGCCGACGATGCCGTCGTACTGGTTGGCGCCAAGGTGCGCATCCAGGATGACCGCATCACCTTGATCGCCAACGACCTTGTGGTGCCTGACTTCTCGAACGCTCAGCAGGATCGCCCGCTGTCGGTGAGCCTGCCCACCCGGCAGTGCACGATGGACAAGGTGACCGCTCTCAAGCAGGTGCTGTCGCGGCACCCTGGCACCTCCCAGGTTCACCTGCGCCTCATCAGCGGCGACCGGATCACCACCCTGGAACTGGACCAGTCGCTGCGGGTTACACCGTCGTCGGCATTGATGGGCGACCTGAAGGCACTTCTCGGACCCGGCTGTCTGGGCGGTTAACCCAGCGCTGTGCGGCTTCCCGCGCGGGTAGCCCTCAGTGCTGTGCGTCCGTGATCTCAGCCTGCGGACGCTCGAGGTCGTAGGCGTCGTACACGAACCCCAGGTCGCGGCGGATGCGTTCGGGATCGAGGTTGAATTTCTCGGGCGAATGCTGGTGCTTGCTCTTGTAGGTGCGCTGCTTCTCGTGCTGAGCATGCACCTCGTCGAGGAAGGCCTGCGGCGGTTCGATCTCGATGAAGTCGAGAATCCGCTTCATCGTGGGTTCGAGGTTGTGCAGGAGGTCGGTGTAGCGGACCACGCAGAGGTTCTTCTCGGGGATCGCCCCGGAGGTCTGGGCCTCGTAGAAGGTGCGCAGCAGGTCCCCGGAGGCTTGGTAGAGGTTTTCGACCCAGCGTTGCTGGTCGGCGGGGCTGGTTTTGTTGAAGGCGTCGTAGCCGTTCTCCAGGACCCCGGCGATCAGGGACATGCCGGAGGGGATCACCTCGACGGGGTCGCGGATGATGTAGACCAGTTTCGCGTCGGGGTAGCGCTGCAGGACTTCCTCGATGCGGAAGGTCAGCATCGAGGTCTTGGCCAGGACCCGCTTGGCCTTCTTGTAGACCAGGTTCCGCCGCCAGATCGCCTCGTGATAGCCGAAGAAACGGTCCTTCTCGGCCTCGGAGACCCCGGAGATGCCCATCTCCTGCTTGGACAAGGCGCTGCCCCAGTGGTCCTGCCAGGCCAGGAAGTAGGCCCAGGCGAACGGCCCGTCCAGGGTCCGCAGGAACCAGGCCACGTCATCGGTTTCGATGCCGCGCAGGTTGGTGTCGTGGACATCGGAGGGGTGGTAGCGGGCGGGGTTGAGCCGGTCGATCCGCGGGACGATCCGCCCGAGTAGCTTGCGGGCGGTGATCGCCGGGAACATCATTTCCCACAACTCGAAGGCCGCCATGTCCCCGGCATTGAGAAGCAGCCGGTGCAGGAACGTGGTCCCGCTGCGGGGGTTGCCCACGATGAAGATCGGCCGATCGATCGGCTGGGTCTTCACTGCGGGGAACAGAACGTTGTCCGCGGCCATGGTGGCCGCGGAGATCCCCTCACGCACCTGTAGCGCGGCAAACGTCCCGATCGGGCGCAGCCGTGTGCCGAACGTGGAGCTGATCGTGCGGTACAGGTTCAGATACCGGCTCACCGGCTGGCCTCTGCACCGACACCGGCTGTGGCGGCTGGGGCACCGACGCCGTCTTCCCAGACCGCGGTGGCCGCGACGATGGTGAACCCCGCCGCCGCGCTGCCCAGCACGATCTTGTCCCCGTGTGCGACCCCACCGTGGCGCATCCGGTGATCCAGGGCCAACGCCCACGCGGTGCTGGCGGTGTTGCCGTAGAGGGCATGGGTGTGGATCGCGGCATCGGGCTTGGCCCCGAGCTGGCCGAAGATCTTGTCCAACACCGCCTGGCTGGGCTGGTGGAACGCATAGTGGTCGACCTCATCGGCATGCCAGCCGGCATGGTCGAGCATCTTCTTGACCTCGGGCACCACATGCACCGACAGGGCGAACAACTCCTTGGACTGGGAGGTGAAATGCCCATCGACCGGTGCCCGGCACAGATCCCAATGCTCCGAGCGGGTCTTGTGGATCAACTCCACCAACCGCGCCCCCCCGGTGGCCAACGCCTCCCGGGTCACCAGCAACGCCGCCGCGGCGTTGCCCAACGTCAACCCCGCCACGTTGACCATCACGTCCTCGAGGTTCTGCATGTCGTAATTGATCCGGTCCCGGGTGATCTCCCCCGAACAGATCAACGCGGTCTGGATGTCCTCATGCAACGCGAAATACCCGGCCGCGACGTGCAAGGCCTCCAACAACCCCGCACACGCACACGTCACGTCCAACGCCACCAACGGCCTGGCCCCCAACCGGCCCGCGACCTCGGTCGCGGTGGCCGGCTCGAACGCATCCCGGGCCACACCGCCGTAAATCAGCAGGTCCACATCCGTGGCCGCCACACCATTGTCGGCCAGACACGCCGCCGCCGCCTGCGCCGCGAACTCACCCGGAGACACCAACGTCTCACCCTCGAGATACCGCATCTTGGTATTACACCGATCGAACACCCACCGAATGATTTGCTCGACAGGCTCCCAATCATTTGCCGAACCACGGAAAGCATCCCGCGCCCACGACAA
>CAIOYU010000197.1 GCA_903862565.1 uncultured Actinomycetes bacterium
GAGGAGGAGCACATGACGGCCCCGTCCATCGGCCTGATCCAGCAGATGCTGCGTCGACGGCCCGTCATCGACGCGCCCGTAGCCCACGGCGCCTCAGATCATCTGAAACGCAGTATCGGCACGTTCCAACTCACGCTGTTCGGTGTCGGCGCCACGGTCGGCACCGGCATCTTCTTCGTGTTGTCCGAAGCGGTCCCGAAAGCCGGTCCCGGGGTTGTCGCCTCATTTGTGATCGCCGGAATCGCTGCCGGACTTGCTGCACTCTGTTACGCCGAACTCGCCTCAGCCGTACCGGTTTCCGGGTCCACCTACTCCTACGCCTACATCACCCTGGGCGAGCTGGTCGCCATGGGCGTGGCGGCGTGCCTGCTGCTCGAATACGGCGTGTCCGCCGCCGCGGTGGCGGTGGGCTGGAGTCAGTACGTCAACAAGCTGCTCGATAATTTCTTCGGTCATCATCTGCCCCAGTCCCTGTCCGCGGCGCCGTGGGGTGAGGCGTCCCCGGGACTCATCAACCTTCCCGCTGTCGTACTGGTCGGGTTGTGTGCCCTCCTGCTCATCCGCGGAGCAAGCGAGTCGGCCAAGGTCAACGCCGTGATGGTGCTGATCAAGCTGGGAGTCCTGGTGATGTTCGCCGCCATCGCGTTCACGGCCTTCGACGCCGATAGGTTCGCCGAGTTCGCGCCCTTCGGTATCGGCGGTATCAGCGCGGCAGCCGGCACGATCTTCTTCTCCTACATCGGCCTGGATGCGGTGTCCACCGCCGGTGACGAAGTCAAGAATCCTCAGAAGACCATGCCCCGGGCGATCATCGCCGCGCTGCTGACCGTGACAACGATCTACGTGGTGGTCACCGTTGCCGCACTCGGCGCGCAGCCCTGGCAGGATTTCCAGGACCAGGAAGCCGGCCTGGCCACCATCCTCGATAACGTCACCTCCGGCCACTACTGGGGCACGGTCCTGGCAGCCGGGGCAGTGATCTCGATTTTCTCGGTCACCCTCGTTGTCCTGTACGGCCAGACCCGAATCCTGTTCGCCATGGGCCGGGACGGTCTGCTGCCTCCACTGTTCGCCAGGGTCAGCCCACGCACCAACACACCGATCAACAACACCATCATCGTCGCGGTGGTTGTCAGTATTCTCGCCGGCTTCATCCCGCTGAACCATCTGGCCGACATGGTGTCCATCGGCACCCTCGTCGCGTTCATCGTCGTATCCGTCGGCGTCATCCTCCTGCGGGTGCGTGAACCCGGATTACCGCGTGGATTCAAGGTGCCCCTCTACCCCGTGACACCCGTCTTGTCGGTCCTGGCGTGTGGGTACATCCTGTTCAGCCTGCCCTGGTACACCTGGTTGGCGTTCGCCGCATGGGTCTCAGTGGTGTTGGCGTTCTACTTCGTCTGGGGCCGCCACAACAGTGCGTTGAACGGCGCTGCAAGCGCGGCCCGTTCCGCACAAACCGATGGCCGGCACCGGTGACGTTCGGCCGCGGGGATTACTGGCGACGATGAGCGTGTGACGCCAGGCGACACCTAGAGCCAGGCCCGGAGGAAGCCGGCGAACAGAACGGCGAAACCACCGATTTCCCCGACGATCAGCGCCGCCATGCCCACATGGATGCTTCTGCCCGGCTGACTCATCTGATTGGTGGTGTCGCGTCTGGCGCCATGAATGATGTAGCTGACGATCGCTCCGACGAAGAAGACGACGATCGTCATCGCGGCGGCGAGATTGAGCCATTCCGGCCAGGCGCTGAGTTCCACGAAGACCGCCACCAGCAACGTGGCGAAGGAATAGAGCAGCGCCGCCCGATGGGCGATGTCGACATAGGGATGCGCAAGGTGATCCGGGTTGACGGCCATCTCCCGGTATTTCCAGACGCCGAGCACAAGGGCCAGCAGGAAGATGAGCCCGGCCGCGCACAGCGTGGCGGAGGTCGCGTTGTGCAGGTGCTGCGTCACCGGTTTTACCTCGCTCTACGGAATTCATGTCGGGGACCCCCGATAGCCTTGCACCACACCGTTGGGAAGCACAGGGGGCGTCGGATTTCCATGGTCAAGAAGCTGTCTCGCCATTCCCGGTGGGCCCTGTGGGGCGGGGCTTTACTGATGGTTGCCGCACTGGCCGAACGGTCCTGGCTGTCGGGTCTGATCGGCGCGGGTCTGCTGCTGGGGGCCGGATGGCCACTGCTTGCGGCGCGCCGCGCCACACCCGAGGTTGGGCCCTGGCCATGGCCGCCCGACTTCCGGTCCGCGGCCGAGAGACTGGCGCGGCCGATCGACCCGACACCCAAACGTCAACTGCCCCCGGATGAGAAGTCGGCGATGATCGCCCAGGTGGCGGTCACCAAGGATGCGTTGACAGGCCTGATCGCCGGCAAGCCTCCGGCATGGCCGTGGGCGGTCTTCACCTCCGTGCTGGTGCAGCGGCGCAACGCCGTGCAGGGGCGCCTGCGACGCTGCGCCTCGGGGTACCAACCCCAACCCGGGATGGCGCCGCTGACCGGGCGGGCCTACGCCGAGATCGCCCGTCAGTCGACGACCGGCATCGCCGATCTGGTCGCACAGCTGGAACAGTTCATGCTCAGCCCAGCCTTTCAGGGCGCGTTCGGCGACGTCGCCGACGAGGGCAGTGCCGACTCCGGTGCCATCGTCGAGGTCGCGAACCGGCTGATGGACTACCACGACACCTTCCTCGGCTACTCCGAACGGTGTCTGCAGACACCGGTGGAGCGCGACGTGCTCGTCTTCGTCCAGGACATGGGGGCCGTGACCTTCTGCCCGCTGCTCGGCTACGACAACTTCATCGCCACCATGTGCGCCC
Source organism: uncultured Actinomycetes bacterium (assembly GCA_903862565.1). Taxonomy (GTDB): domain Bacteria; phylum Actinomycetota; class Actinomycetes; order Mycobacteriales; family Mycobacteriaceae; genus Mycobacterium. The sequence goes on from CAIOYU010000197.1 coordinate 2,824, forward strand.
GGATCGGCGAAGCCCAGGATCTGCTGCCTTACACCACCGCCGACACCGTAGTCGCACTCGACGACGCGTCCTTGCGCATGACCCTGCCCGACGGCCTGATGGAACATATTGTCGCCCACATCAACAGGTTCAGCGAGTCGTGAATCCGGTTAGCCGGAACCGCGGCTGACCCCGACACGGCGCAGGAACTGACGCGTGCGGTCCTGCTGCGGATCGTCGAAAAGCTGTTCCGGCGGCCCTGATTCGATGATCCGACCACCGTCGAGGAAGCACACGGTGTGTGCCACCTGGCGGGCGAAACCCATTTCGTGGGTGGCCATGACGATGGTGCGCCCGGACTCGGCGAGTTCGCGCACCAGATCGAGGACCTCGCCGACGAGTTCGGGATCGAGTGCGCTGGTGATCTCGTCGAGCAGCAACAGTCGTGGGTCGTACGCCAGGGCCCGGGCGATGGCTACACGCTGCTGTTGGCCGCCGGAGAGTTTGTCGGGGTAGGCCCCGGCCTTGTCGGCCAACCCCACTCGGGCCAGTAGTTCCCGGCCGCGTTCGTCGGCCACGGAGCGCGTGCGGCGGAACACCACGCGCGGGGCCAGGGTCACGTTGTCCAGAACGGTCATGTGCGGAAAGAGGTTGAAGGACTGGAACACCATGCCCATCGACCGCCGGGCCTCGTCGGTGTTGACCCGCGGGTCGGAGATGTCCCGGCCGTCGAGAAAGATCTGCCCGTCGTCGACCTCCTCGAGGAGATCCACGCACCGCAGCAGGGTGGACTTGCCGGACCCGGAGGCGCCGATCAGCACCACCACCTGATGCTCGGCCACATCGAGGTCGACGCCGTCGAGGACCACACGTTCGCCGTAGCTCTTCACCAGGCCACGCACCGACAGAACGGAATCGGCGCTCACTTCGACGCTCACAGGGCACCCTGCCTGCTCGCAGCCCGACGGGTGGCCCAGTCGGCCAACCGTGCCGACGGCACGGCCAGTGCGACGAAGAGCAGGCCGGCCACGACGTAGGGGGTGAAGTTGTAGGTGCCGGCCACCTGGATCTGGGCCGCCCGCACCGCGTCGACCGCCCCGAGGACGGAGATCAGTCCGCAATCCTTCTGCAGCGCAACGAAATCGTTCAGCAGAGCCGGAGTGACCCGCCGGGCTGCCTGGGGCAGCACCACCAGGCGCATGGTCTGCTGGTAGCTCAACCCCAGCGAGCGTGCCGCCGAAAGCTGGGACGGATGCACCGACTGGATCCCGGCGCGGAACACCTCGGCGACGTAGGCCGAGTACACCAGCACCAGGGCCAGTCCACCCAGCAGGACGGGATTGTTCGGGATGCCGGCCAGCCTCAGACCCGGAAGCCCGAAGCCGACGAGGTACAGACAGATGATCAGCGGCAGTCCGCGGAACAGATCCACATAGCTGGTCGCCAACGCGCGCAACGGAAACCAGACCGGTCCCCGCAATGTGCGTACCGCCGCCAGCGCCAACCCGAGGGCGAGTATGAGGATCTGGCAGACGACGAGCACCCGGAGGTTGAGCCAGAGGCCGTCCAGGATGGCCGGCAGGCTCTTCCAGCCGACGCTGAAGTTCAGGAACGAGTCCTTGACCCGCGGCCACCCGGGTGAGGAGGTGGTGGCCAGCGCCAGGACCACAGCGAAGGCTAAGGTGGACACCAGCGCCACGGCCGTGGACCGGCGTGCACGTGAGCGCCGGTAGGCCTGCCGTTCCAGGGCCAGCGCGGTCACTTCAATTCCGGGGCTTCCCCGGCCTCGGTCAGCCACTGCTGCTGCAGTGCGGCCAGTGTTCCGTCGTCGCGCAGCGCATCCACGGCCCTGGTGACGCATGTGGTCAGGGGGCTGTCCTTGTCCAGGATGATGCCGAACTGCTCGGGGGCACCCCCTGCGATCGGCAGTTGGCCGATGATCTGGCCGTCGGGCAACTCGGCTTTGACCTGGAACGCGGTCGGCAGATCCAGGACGAGGGCATTGATCTGGCCGCTGGTCAGCGCGGCCTTGGCGTCGTCGTTGTTGTTGTAGACCGAGACGGGCTGGGCGGCACCGAGTTCCTTGGCGGCGGTGTAACTGGTGGTGCCGACCTGGGCGCCGAGTTTGAGCTTGCGCAGGCCGTCGAGCGTGGTGACCCCGGCGGCCGGGGAGGACTTCACGGTGACGACGGCCTGGGTGACGTCGTAGTACGGCGAGGAGAAGTCGACGGCCTTCTTCCGCTCTTCGGTGATGGAGAACTCGTTGAGGTTGGCGTCGAAGGTCTTGGGCCCGGGTGCGATCGCCGCGTTGAACGGCACCCGCACCCAGGTGACCTGGTTTGGCTCGTAGCCGAGCTTGCCGGCCACCGCGTACGCGACGGCGGACTCGAAGCCCTTGCCGCTGGACGGATCGTCGACGATGAACCACGGCGGGTACGCCGGCTGGTCGGTGCCGAACGTGAAGACACCGGGCTTCAGCGTGGACAGCGCACCCTTGTCGCAGCTGCCGGAACCGCCCGCCGTGGAGGACTTCTGGTCAGCAGGAGCGCAGCCCGGAACTGACAGCAGCGCCGCGAGCGCCGCGACGGTGATCGTCATCAACTTTTTGCCCATGGCGGGCATCATCGCGCAGTAACCGCGCGAGCGCCACGGGACTCTCCGACTGGCACGGAACGGGCCTAGAGATCGAGCTCGATGTCGGAGCAGGCCAGGCTGTCGCACACGGTGATGCGCTCCATGATCGTCCCGTCGCCCTCACGCTGGGTGACTCCACTGAGTTTCGGGGTCACGCACGCACGGCACAGACCGCTCCGGCAGCCGGTGGGAACGCGGATTCCCACCCGGTTGGCGGCCTCCAATAGTGTTGTGGTTCCGTCGACTTCGATCTCCCGGTGCGTCCTGGCGAAGGAGACGGTGTAGCGGCTGCCGTCATCGGCCGGCCGGCGGAGTTCGGGCGGGGCGAACGACTCGGTGTGAAAGCGTTCCGGCAGCTGACCCAGATCGGCGAGGTGTCCGCGCAGGGAGTCGACGAGGCCGGCGGGGGCGCAGACGAACGTCTCCCGATCAGCGGCATCAGGTACGAGGTCGGCGAGCAGATCCGCGCAGGGCCGGCGACCGGCGAACACGTGCACGGTGATCCCCGGAACCCCGCCGAGTTCAGCGATCTCGCGGTCGAACAGGATCCCGGTGCTGTCGTGATTGAAGTAGAGCAGCACCGCATCCCGCGCCTCACCGCGGCGGGCGATCGCACGCAGTTGGCTGATGATCGGCGTGATGCCGACCCCGCCGGCGACCAGCAGGGTGCGGGAGGGGACCACCGCAGTGGCCAGGCCACCGGTGGACACCGGCGGACCCAGCAGAGTGACGTAGGACCCGCTGCGCGTTGCGTCGTTGAGCAGGTTGGAGACTCGGCCCCCACCAACCCGCTTGACGCAGATGTCCATGGTGTCGGAGCCGTCGCTGTCATGGACGAGGCTGTACTGGCGGATCAGCGTCTCGCCGGCGTGCTCGACGCACAGTGAGACGAATGCCCCCGGATCCCAGCAGACGTCATCCCACCCGCGCGGCTTCTCCAGACGGATCAACCGGGCCGTCCCGGCGGCCAGCCGTTCGGTGGAGACCACCCTCGCGGGGACGTTGTGCCAGCGCGGTTTGTCCAGGTACGGGGCTTCCGGCAGCGTCCGGTATCGCAGTCCGGAGGTCAGCCGACGGGCCAATCCGGCCGGGCGCCGGAGCAGCATCAGCGGATGGCCCGCTTCGCGCTCGCCGACCGGGATCGACAGGCCCGTCAGGGCCTTGAGCAACAGTGCTGCCGTCTCACCCAGAGGCGTCTCGTGATAGGGAAGGCCATGGCGCGCAACGATTTCCCTGACCCGTGGGGCGACCTCGCGCTGGCGGTTCGGCGGGAGGTCGGGGAAAAGATGGTGCTCGACGTGGGTGTCCAGACCGCCGTAGAAGATGCGGAAGTCGGGGCGATTGTCGAACGGCACCTCCTCTTCGAGAATGCGCTGCAGGGCTGAATCCAGCTTGGCACTGCGCAGGAAGTTGCGGGTCCCCCGGATCTGGCGGCGGTAGTACTCGTCATGCGTCTCATCGGGTCCCGGGTCGGCGAACACCTCCATCTCCCCCGCGTGGTGCTCGATCCCGACCAGGAAGAGCACGGCCGCGTAGCCCGCGACGCCGCCGATGTGATTGGCCACCATCGCGGGCAGGAACCGGCGGCCCATGGCGAACGGCTCGCTGATCAAACGGCGTGTGGTGTCGGCAACGGCGATCCGGGCCGGGGCACGCAGGGTGTCGCGGGACCAGAAGCGGCTGCCGTCAACCTCTCTGGTGATGTTGGCGACGAGGAAGGGGGCCAGCTGGGAGAGAAAGGGAAAGATCGCCCCGAGCAGTGCCAGTTGGATGGCGTGGTGACCGAACCAGTCCTGCGCGGGCTGGCCTCGCAGCACGCTGTAGCCGAGGTCGTGGTCCTTGCCGACGATGTTGGTGTAGGGGTGGTGGCCCTCGTGGTGCATGACCTTCCACTGCGCGACATCGACGTTGAAGTCCCACGAATACCGGTCGGAGTGGTATTCACCGCTTCCGGGGAGATCATCGTAGCTGCCGTGCAGGATGTTGTGGCCGAGTTCGGAGAACTGCAGAAGCCGGTAGAGCATCTCCAGCACGATGGCGCGTCCGGTGCCGCCCAGACCGCCGTCGCGCAGCAACTCCAACCGCCGGGCATTGATGGCCTGTCCGTAGGCAGTGACCGTGCGGATGTGTTCGAGGTCAGCCTCACCCATGGCCGCGCGGGTCTGGTCGTAGAGGGCCCGCAATTCATCCGCCAGACCGGTGTCTGTGGTGGAGTCGGACGCGACCGGGGCCAGTGCGATGGTCATGGCCTCCACGGTAGGCAACCGCAGCCGCGGAGTTAATGTGCCGATCGGACGGAAATTTGATATTTTCGGGCAATGGCCGGGTTGGTTGCGCCGGTGTGGGCCGTCATCCGGGGAACCGAGGGCGTGCGGATCATGACCCAGGCCGTGGCTGAGTCGTTGCCGATTGCCGACTGCCTGGCGGGCACGGGCCTCACCGAGTCCACACTGGCCGATGAGGACGCCGAGATCTGGGCACATCAGGAGTTCGGGGTCGTCGGCAACATCGTGAGCCGGCTCGGCGACCGGCCCGGACTGGGTGTCGAGGTCGGCGGGTTCAGCACCCTGGGCCGCTTGGGTGTGCTGGGTTTCGCGTTCCTCACCAGTGCCACCGTGCGGGAAGGCCTTGAGCGCATTTTGCCCTATCAGTCGCTGCTGCCCTCCCATGTGCGCTTCTCGATCGACGGCGACGCCGAGCACGAGTACCTCATCGCCGACGACACCGACATTCCCGGCGACATCCGGCCGTTCATCGTCGAACGGGACCTGGCCGGACTGGCGTCGGTCCTGGCCGGCGCGAACGTGCCCGTCACAGTGGACTGGGTGGAGACCACCCTCGACGGTGACCGGGCCGCGCGTCTTGCCCAGACGTGGTCGCTGACCTCCGACGTGCGGCCCAACAAGCCACTCAACAGGATCGTCGGCGGGCGGGGAATGCTCGATTCCGCTCTGCCGCAGTCCGACCCGAACACGACGCGGGTGTTCGAGCGGCAGTGTCGGGAGTTGCTGGACCGCCGGTTGGCCCGGGTGGGAGTCGCCGGGCAGGTGCGCAGCCGGATCCTGCACGACCCGGCGAAGTTCCCGTCGATGCAGACGATCGCCGCTGAACTTCACCTCGATCCCCGCACCCTGCGTCGCAGGCTCACCGAGGAGGGGACGTCGTACCGCGAACTGATCGCCGATGTCCGCCGGACCCAAGCCGAGCAGATGCTGGCGGGCAACGTGCCGGTCGAGACCGTCGCCCGGCACCTGGGCTATGCCGAAACCGCAAGCTTCACACACGCATTCACGCGGTGGACGGGTCTACCGCCCAGCCGGTTCCGGCGGAGCTTGTCCGGATGACCCGGCGCCAACCTAAAGCCGTTCTGGCAAAACTTCTTAGCGACACGTTAGCTCCGGAGGCCCTCGGCCTTAATTTCCGGCCTTACCGTTGACACCATGTTGATCGACGTTCGATGGCTGCAGTACCTGCTTAAGCGGCCCGGCCGCAAGTAGCCCCGAAGTGATTCAGAAGGGCACGCCCGACTCCTGAATCACCTTGGCATTGGGAGTGCGCTCCCCTGTCCGGATCGCGAACGGACACAATGCGATCCGTCGACCTCCCTTCCGCGACGACGACTTGGTGCGATTTCATCA
>CAIOYU010000198.1 GCA_903862565.1 uncultured Actinomycetes bacterium
CGGCGGCGTTGGCGTGGCTGGAGCGGCCCACCCGGGCCCCCGAGCACCGCAGTCCGTCCGCCACCAGTTCAGAGAGCGGCCCGGCGCCGTGCACGCGGATCGACAACGTCCGCCCCGCGGCCCGCCCGTCGCGAGGGCGTTCGCGCACCACGCCCACGGCCAGTAGTGCGTACAGCACGTCGTCGAACCCGGCTTCGTCGTCGAGGCCGTGCCGCAGCGCCAGGCGGTGCAGTTCGGCCAGCTCCGTCGGCACCGCCATCGCCCGCAGCACGGTGGCCATTGCTGCGGCGGTCAGCCCGGACGGGGGACGCACCAGCACCGCGCGCCGCGGATCCCAGCCCACCTGCACCGCGCCGTCGGGTCGCAGGAGCACCGGCAGCGCAGGGTCGAGGACGAACGTCACGAAGGCGACTGTGACACCGACCCTCGCGCGATGCGTTCAGCTATCCACAGGCCAGGTGGTCGACCCATTCTTTACGTGTAGGCCACCAAGAGTTCACCCGGGACAGGGGCGCTCGCCGCGATGACCTGCCTATCGTGATCACGGTTCCGCCGACAACCCTTTGTGTAGGAGTAGAAATGACCAATAGTTCACGTGCACAACGGAATACGCGCAGCCGTCAGCCCTACGCATGGCTGGGGGCGGGCGCTCTGGGTGTGGGGCTAGCACTGGCCGGCGCCGGAACCGCCCACGCCGACGAGGCCTCCGCGGCGGCCGAAACCCCCTCCACGCGGATCTCAGCTAGCGCAGCCGCTGCCCCCGGCGCCAGCGCTGCCACGTCGAGGTCCACCGCGGCGGTCCGCACCGCCGCGCCGGGCCGATCGCCAGCCGCGACGTCGCGTTCGGTTCGCGTAAGCCAGCCGGTTCCGGCTGCTGCCGCTTCGGAACGGCTCACACCGGCGCGCGTCGCCGCCGTGTCCGGCACTCGCGTCGCCGCCGTGGCCGGCAGGCCGGCGTCGGCCGTTTCGGTCAGCGCAGAGGTTTCCCCTGTGGACACGCCGGCTCCCGCCGCCGCAGCGGCCTCAGCCGGGGTGGTGACCCCGGCGCCGAGCCAGGCGACCATCGCGGTCACCAACTGGTTCTCCTCGACGCGGGGTTGGCTCAACGGGTTCGACGGCCCCCTGGCCGCCGCCGCGCAGGATGTGCTGGTTGGGGTGCAGCGCACACTGTTCAGCCCGGGTCCCACCGTCAAACCGGTGCAGTACTCGACCTGGACGCCGGGGGAGCCGATTCTCGGAGCACTGAAGTACGTCCAACCGGGCGGTGCGGCGGTGAGCATGCAACTCACCCAAGCACCCACCTTCGGGACCGTTCAGTTGCTCTCCAGCGGCGCCTACACCTACACGCCCGGACCGGACTTCACCGGCACGGACAGCTTCACCGCGGAGGTCACCGCGGGCGGGTTCAATCTGCTCGAGCCCTTCACCCCGCGCACCTCTTCGGTGGCGGTGAACATCAACCCCGGCCCTCCGGTCATGCTCACCCGCGGCTTCGACATCACGAACCTGACCGGCAAGGCGGTCTATGTGCAGAAGATCATCAAAGAATCCGGCTATGAGAATTCCCTTGAGGAGGGACCGTCGGTCGGCCAGATCCTGCAGCCGGGCCAGTCCACGCACGTCGAACTGACCCGGTACGCCTTCTACTCCTACTACACCCTTATCAACTTCACCTCCTGCAGCGATATCGCATGCACGAGCTACAAGGAAGGCGCTGCGGGCCCCTGGCAGGCCAAAATGTATGTGCAGCTGCTCGACACCTATCGCGGCGACTGCAATTGGAACAACTGCTGGAACGGCAGTAGTCAGGAGATCGGGCCGCTGACGCCGAACGGCTTCTACGGCTTGGACAATTCGGTGATCAAGCTGGTCGATCGGCCCGGCACCAGCTACACCCTCACCGGTGCTGAAGGGCAACAGCAGGCGAACGTGCTCAATACCGTGTGCACGGCGCAGGGGACCACATGCCAGTTCGTTCCCACGGCGAACACCCAGTACACGACCAAACCTGAGCAGGTCTACCAGTTCACCAACGCAACGCAGGACAACCAGACGGTGAACCAGGGTGCCACGGCGACCGTCTCGGCAACGTCCAGTTTCGGCACCACCTTTTCGACCGAGGTCAGTGCAAGCTTCGGCCAGAAGGACGTGTTCAACTTCGTTGCGAAGCAGACGTTCACGTCCACGCAATCACTGTCGAACACCACCCAGAAGACCACCAACTGGGCGGTCAACACGACCGTGCGGCCTGGTTACCGCCTGACCACGAACCTCGATGTTCCGGTGGCGCGGGTCACGGGCGACTACAACGCCCGGATCGGCAACACCACCTACAACCTCACCGGGGTCTACTTCGACTTCATCGACCCGAACGCCCCGGCGCAACTGAGCTACACGTCCCGAACCGAACCGGTGACGCCAGCCTGATCAGCTGTCCCCGGACTCCCCGGTTTCCTTCTCGATCTCGGCGATCAGTGCGTCGACGTCCGCCGAGGAGACGTCCCCGCCGATGATCCGGTCGATGAAGCCGGTCGGCTCGTCGAGGTCGGCGGCGGTGGGCATCAGGTCGGGGTGCGCCCACACCGCGTCGTGGGCGTCCATCCCGCCGACCGCGGTCAGGCGCTCCCACAGCGCCGCCGCCTAAACGAAGTTGCGCAGATCGCCGAGGTGATGGCGCGGATAGCAGCGACCTACGCTGATATCTCGACTGCCGACATCGAGCGTGTCGTCCAGACCGTGCATACCGGGTTCGACGACGCCCAAGGTCCGAGTGTTCATACCCCTGCTCATCGAACGCAAGGTCCGCACTGTGCTGGCCCACCGCCAGACCCCACTCAACTGGACAACCTAGCGAGCGAGCGCTACCTCTTCGTCAGGGAACCGGCGGGTGAGCGTGGCGATCATCTCCACGAGCTTCCTGCGCTCGATAGCGCAGTGCCGGAGTTCACCCTGCACTAAGCGGACCTGTTCAATCCGGCGGTGACGTGTATCAGTTGCCAACTTCGCCTGGCATTTCGCGACCCGCTCGTTAATCAGGTCGATCTGGCGATGCAACTCGTCACGGAAAAAATCAGCCTGACGGCGGTTGGCCTGGTCTGACGCCGCGTGGTGAGTAATCATCGCTTCCACGGGCCCAACTTAGACCACGGCGGATCACGTCGAAACATTTTGAATCACAGAGATCAGGCCGGACGGCCACAGTTCGCTCTGAACCTGGCGATCACCAGCGGCCAACCCGGCGCGCCACGACTGGGAGATCCCGCGCGGCGGGGCAAACACACGATCGGACTACGTCCTCGCGACGACGGAGGTCACGGTCGTCGAGTAGACGCGGTGGCGACTGTGACACCGACCCCCCGGGTGATGCGTTCAGCTATCCACAGGCCCGGTGGCCAACCCATTCTTTACGTGGAGGCCACCAAGAGTTCACCCGGGACAGGGGCGGTCGCCGCGATGACCTGCCTATCGTGATCACGGTTCCGCCGACAACCCTCTGCGTAGGAGTAGAAATGGCTAATCGCTCACGTGCGCAACGGAATACGCGCCGCCGGCAGCCCTACGCGTGGCTGGGGGCGGGCGCTCTGGGTGTGGGGCTAGCGCTGGCCGGCGCCGGAACCGCCCATGCCGACGATGGTGTCAATGAGACCGCCTCGACCGCGGCGGCCTCCTCGGCGCGCGCTTCGGGCAACGCCGCCGCAGGCGCCGCCGCGACATCGACGCCCCGGTCGCCGGCGGCGACGTCGCGTTCTGCGGGGCCGCGCCAGAGCGTGAACG
>CAIOYU010000199.1 GCA_903862565.1 uncultured Actinomycetes bacterium
CGACCGCAGGAAGCCACCAGAAGGAACGATTCGATTTCACTTGAGTAACACTGGTCGACAAGGGTCACATTTGCGAAACGGTCGGATAAAGGTTTGCGATCTGCCCGTTTCCTTACCGCTACCACAACTTTCGCTGGTGTATTTCCCGCCCGGGGCCTCACTCCCCGCCGGTGCGGGACAGTTCGGCAAGCAGCGACGCGAGCTGCTGCTCGGTCAGGGTTCCGCGGCGGTAGCAGGACCGGGCCATCTCACAGAGCACCGGCACGGTGAACCGGCGCCGGCCGCCCTGACCGATCCGGATCGGCTCGATGGGTGAGCCATCGGGATAGGTGAAGACGTTCTCACGCAGGCCCCGGGACACCCAGTGGTCGGACTTGCCGAAGATCCGCGCGACCTCGCCGGTGCTGTAGAACCTCTCCCCCACCTCGAAAACGCCCTCGTGTCTGCCACAGCCGGGCCGGGCGGCAGACGGCGCGGGCTGTTCGGCCAGCACGCGCTCGATCTCGTCGCTGAGCGGTTCGACACCGGCGGCGGCCGTGGCCGCACGGTCCAGACTGTCGACCGCACGGACCTCCTGACGCAGCGCGAAGTCGATCTCGTTGAAGCCGACGTCGTTGCTCGGCGTCAGATCCGGACCCAGGAGCAGGTTCAGGCCGTGGCGCTGCAGCACCAGGGCGAGCCGGCGCAGGTGCTGCTCGCGGCGCAGGTCCTCCACCGGGAAGGGCACCCAGATGGAGGCCCTCGTCGTCAGCGCGCGACTCAATGCCGTGACCACGGCGTCGACCTTCCCGAGGTCGTCCTCTCCGGTGGCCTCCCCCTGCTCGAAGACGCACCAGTCGGCGACCTCGACATCGTTCTCAGCGGCCCGATCGGTGATCATCTGGGAGCGCTCGGCGGTGCCCCGGTCCCCCAGAACGATCACATTGGTCAGGTGTGTCATCAGTTCCCCCTTTCGATACGGCATCCTCAGCGCGCCGACGCCGATGCAGCGCCCCCCGGTGATGCACCGGAGACCGCCACCGCAGGCCCGACTCATTGATTTAATGCCATTTTCGCACAAATCAATTATTTTGCGCAATCTGCGCGATTATTGCTAGGTTCTAAAAGCATGGGCGACAAACCAATACCGAACCCGGCTGATCCCATTTTACCGGCCAGGTCCGACAAGAAGTCCCCTGCGCGCCCCCCTGTCCGCGAGGACCATCCGCGCCCCTCCGTCGCCGTCGACACCGCCCTGCTGACCCGTGACCCCGACCGCGGACTGGTGGTCCTGCAGGTGGCTCGGCCCGACACCGGCAAGTGGGCCCTTCCCGGCACCTTCCTGCGGGACCGCGAGACCCTGGCCGAGGCCGTCGAACGCTCACTGCGCGACAAAGCCGGCGTACACGGCATCAAACCGCACCAGCTGCAGGTGTTCGACCACCCCAACCGCGACGAACGCGACTGGATCCTCTCCGTCGCCCACGTCGCGGTGGTCCGCCCCGAGCAGCTGGAGTCGCTGGGATCGCACGCGGGGACCACCGCACGCCTCGTCTCGGTGGACCGGCCCGGCGAGATGGTCTGGGACCACGACGAGATGGTGCGGCTGGCCAAACGCTATGTGCGGACGCGCTACCAGACCCGGCCGGACCCTGAACGTCTGCTCGGGTCCAAGTTCACACTTCGCGAGCTGCAGAAGGTCCACGAGGAGGTCGAGGGCCGCGAGCTCACCCGTGACCAGTTCCGCCGCCGAATGGAAAACCTCGTCGAGCCCACCGGGATCTATCAGGAGAACACCGGGACCCGCGGCCGGCCCGCGGAGTACTTCCGGCGCAAGCGCTGACATCTACGGAAACGGGCACGCGGGGTCGGAGGCGGGAACGCCCGCATACGTTGCGGCGGGACTCGCGATGAACCGGTCGAGCGCTGCGGGCAGTCCGACGTCGTCGGCGCGGACGACGAACGAGAAGGGTTCGTTGACCTGCGCCCCGTCGTCGAGCATGTTGCAGTGCGGCCACGCCACCGGTCCGCACGAGGAACGCGCGCAGAACGCTGTCGTAGTGCCGCGACCACACCACGCCACCCGATGCGCCACGGCGTTCGGGGGTGTCGGAGATGCCGGAGGCCGCGGATCGCGCTCACCAGTTTCTTCTAACACATTCCCGAAAGTCGAGTAGTCGACTACTCGTGCCCCTTGTGGAAAGCAGGTGAAACATGGAGCTTACGGGCGGGACAACACAGCCGAAGCCCCACTGAACGCGTGGCCGGAGCGAGGGGTTCCGGCCACGGAGACGGCCCCCGGCAGTACTCCGGGGGCCGCTTCAGTCACGAAGACGACGGCGTTGGCGCGACGACCTCGGGGTCGTGTGGAACGTAGTTCTCCCAATGGATTTCGCGCTCACCGCTCCACCGGTAGGCGACCAGGGTGCCGCCGCGGACGGCGCTGAAGTCGACGCAGGCGGTGTAGGTGGTCCACTCGTCGCGGAGGTGCTCCCACTTGCGCCAGTAGTGGCCGTAGAACAGCGGCACCGCATCGGTGTAGACGTACCCGCGGTACTTGGCGTCGACGTCGCGTGCCTCATAGTCCGGGTAGCGGTCGCCGTTCTTGAGTTTCGCACCGCCCAGCGCCGCGAGGCCGGGCAGGGTCGACGCGTCGTGGTCCCACCACCGGACCCGGGCCTTTCGCCGTTCCTTGTCCGACTCGTGGTCCCAGTAGGCGGACATGTCATGCTCGACGAGGGAGATCTCCGGCCCCTTCAGCAGAACCTCGACGGCCTCGTAGAGGGCGCTGCCGTGGCGGTTCGCTTCGACGATGTGCTCGACGGTCGAGAGCCGATCCGACCCGCCGGTTGCGGCCCGGACCGCGGCCATGGAGTCCTCGTGCCAGCAGGCGTGGACCACCCGGATCTCTCCGAGGTCGAGCCACAGAGGCAGCGTCATGAACCACCGGATGTAGTACTCCTGCTGCTCGGGCGTGAGGCAGAGGAACGCTTCATGCTGGGCACGGTTGTTGTCGTTGTGCTCCCGCAACGGCTTGCCGGTCTCGGGATCATTGGTCGCCCATGCGATCGCATTGAACTCGTGGTTGCCCATGGCCATTCGCGCACTACCGGCATCGACCATGGCCTTGACCAACGCCAGCACCTCGAGTTGTTCTTCGCCCCGGTCGATCAGATCGCCGACGAACACCGCGGTGCGCTCCGCGTGGCGGTAGACCCCCCAATCGTCGGGCCGGTAGCCGAGTTCCCCCAGTAGCGCCTTCAGCTTCGTCGCGCAGCCGTGGACGTCGCCGATGATGTCGTAACCGATCATGCACTCTCCCTTCCCTCTCTTGAACACCGTGAATAGCGAATTCAATTTCCGCTCAACATACTTCGTGCCGAGCGGAGCGGTCGACGATGCCCCGGACACCCGACGAGACGCCGCCGTGGCACACGATGCGGACATCCAGGCCGGCATCCTCGACCACACCCAAGGCCCGCTCGATGGCGTCGTCGATCCACGACGGGTCGTTGCCGAACACTCCCCCGCCGACGCGCGTCAGCAGAACGGTGTTCGAGCCACCCGCAGCAGCCTGCTCAACCGCGGCGAGCAGCGTCGCCTCATAGGTCGCCTCGAGAACCACACGGGCCAACGGCTCCCATCTGGCCCCACGGACACGCGAGTACAGGATTGGCAGCGCTGCGCAGTAGGCCTGCGAGACGAGCCTGCACTCATCCCCCTCCACGTCGGTGACCTGGACGTTGCGATGCAAGCCGATCGCCAGCCGACCACGCAGGTCCTCGACAACCTCATCGGAGGCCCGGTCCAGCACCCGGCTGATCGCGGCGAGTCCTTCTGCGGTGCACAGCGCGTAGCCGTTGCGCATGTCCCACAGCTCCCCGACCGGCAGGCCCGTCAGCTCCGCCAGCGCCGAGCCGAGACCGGCAAGGGTGTCGATCTGACGGTCGGCGGTCTGGCCGATCCCGTCACCGACCGGAGCGAAGTAGTTCCGGTAGATCGTCGCCGCTCCGGCCGCGACGGCGCACGCCGGGCCCTGGGTGGCGTCGTGTTCGTAACCGGTGACCCCATGCTCGGGGGTCACCGAATAGGACGTCATCTCCAGCACGTTGAACTGCGAGGCCGCCTGGAACAACGCACCTCTCAAGGTCGGATCACGGTGCAGCCGGCGGGCCTCCCCGACCATGGCGGTCACCGAACTACGCTGCCCGCGCGACGGATTGACCCGGCTGCGAAGTTCGGCCAGGGCGGGCAGGGTCAATTCGCCGATGCCGTAGCGCTTGCCGTTGACGGTCGACACCAGTTCGTCGCCCTCGACCCGCAGCCGCGCCTGTGTCGATGCGTAGCCGTCCTCGCGAAACCCGGTGAGGCGTTCGAACCAGTCCCGCGGCGGCAACACCGGGCGGGCCCTGCGCTCGAGCACCGCTTCCTGCGTGGCGGTGTCAGGCACGGAGTGGTGGGCCTTACGGGTGCCGCGGCGCAGAACCTGCATGCGATCGAGCACCTCGGGGTAGCCCAGCCCGTCCTGGTCGATCAGCCAGGCGCCGATGACGGTTCCGGTGCGGCCCTTGCCTCCCCAGCAGTGGACGAAGACGACTCTGCCGGAATCGAGTTCGTTGCGGATGTAGGCGATGATGCGGTCATAGCCGGCGTCGTCGGTGACCGAGTTGTCGCGGATCGGGAGGCGGACGTACCGAACCCCGAGTAAGTCGTCATAGGGCACCATCGGCGCTCCGCCGCGCGTCATCTCGCCGGCCTCGGTCAGGTCGACGAACGAGTCCACCCCCGCATCGAGCAGTTTCTGGATCTTCAGGGCCGCCTTCTGCCGGTCCTTGGCGCCGGGGTACTCCCCGGCGAGCAGCCGTCCCGGGATCACCCACCACGCGTGGATGAGGTCATCGTGTTCCCAACTCGGACCGTTCCTGTGTGCAGCCATGGTTGCTCCCCCTTCTGGTGATTGACACCCCTTATTTACAGTCAGGATCGCACAAAATAGTATTTAGCGCAATATGCGCAGTAAATAAGCGCCCTAACCCTCTACGCAGCAGAGTCTTAACTGCGCCATTACCGACTACCCGCCCTGGCCTACCTGCCCCAGATTCTCCGCCGCGAAGCGTGAATGCCCGGCCAGATAGGCGACGAGGTTCTCCACCGCCATCACCTCTGAGAGCAGATTGGGAACGAAGCAGCAGAACGCCAGCGTCGTCTCCGACTGCGGGTGCAGACACCACGCACCCAGCAACTGGGTACCGGTATTCGCCTGCGCTTCTTGGGCATTGAGCCAGTTGGCCTGCGCGGCCACAGTCTGCGGATCGGCCTCGTAGGGCAGCCGCATGAGGCACAGCACACCACTGCCGGCATCGGGGTGGGACACCTCGGCGAACAGCTGCACCAGGGCGGTCTGTCGGGACTGCCCGGGCTCCAGGGCGATCGACGGCGTATCCCCGGTGAAGGGCACCTCACACGTCAGTCCGGTGTCATCGGCGGTGCCCGCGAAGTTCATCTCCCGCAGGAAATCTGCGACTCCGGCGATCTTCGCGCCGACGAACCGCGACGGCAGGGCGCCCTGGGGCTTGACCACTTCGTCGGGAACGCCGAGCATGCCGTCCATCTCGGGGCGCTCGCCGCTCGACGGGTGTTCCGAGACCGCCGGCATCCCGCCACTCAGGGTGGCCAGCGGGTGGGCCCGCGAGTGCGCTGAGGAGTTCTGCCACACCGCCGCAGTGGCCAGAACCTTACTGAGCCAATCGACGTTCTCGTCGTGCACCACCGCGGTGGACCACTCGGTGATGGAGGCGTCGGCCTCGTCCCACACCAGGGCGCTCAGCAACGCGTAGGCATTCAACCGACCCAGCACGGCCGCCGGGCCCGTCGCGGTGTCCACGTCGCGAACGATCTCGGTCCAGATCCGCACCGCGCAGACATGGCGGTCACCCGACCAGACCGGCGGGCTGACCTCGACATGCTGGGCGAGCCGGTAGGACCACCAGGTGAAGCCCCGCTCGCGGCGCACGGCCCACTCATCGTCGATCTGGAGTTGTTCGTAGAGGCTGTCCACCAGCCTGAGCCCGACGTCGTCGGTCATCTCGTCCTCCCCGTTTGGCCTATCGGTTCGCAGGGTAGCGGTGAGCAGTTCCACGGCGGGTTACCGGCCGTTGGCGCCGTTGGTGCCACCCGGCTCGAGGAAGAGCTGACTATCGATCAAACGGCAACGACGCGGACCAGATTCTCCAGACCGGCGAAATCCACGGCATTCCTGGTGTAGAGGGGCAGGGTGTTCGCGTGGGCGGTCGCGGCGATGAGCAGATCGGCAAACCGGCTGCGCGGCTTACGCCCTTCACGTACCACCGCGGCCACGACAAGGCCGTAGCTTCGAACGGCCCTCGAGTCGAACGGAATCGGCTCCATCTTGGACTCGACTTCTTGCAGCCGGGCCTGTCGCTTCGCCGCCTCGACTGGCGTGGCCGCGAGCAGAGGGCCGGCTACCAGTTCGGCAACGGTGATGGCTGAGATGGCTAACTGGTCCGGCAGAGCGGCAAACACGTCGGGGTCATGCCAGTCGACGACGACCGAGGTGTCGAGCAGTCCGGAGGTCATCTACAGGCTCTGGTCGATCAAGCGGTCGAGATCAGCCCGAAACTGGCGATGGTCGATCCGCACCGCCCCGGCCGCGCTCGCGATTTCGTCGCGGCCGATGAAGGTTCGCCGAGTCGGCCGCACCGGGCGTAGCTCGGCGACAGGCTCGCCGTTGCGCGTCACAATGAACGTCTCCCCCGCCGTCACGGCCTCGATGATCTTCGCATTGTCATTGCGCAGGTCACGCTGCGGAATGATCCGTGCCACAAACAGATCGTAGCCGATAGTGCTACAGATCGCTACGGCGCGACGAGCATCACGGAAATTGCCATCGTGCACACCGGTGGCGCGCCGAGCTCAGTACCTGTCGACGGGCGGCGGCGTCGGCGCGGTCAGTCCGGCCGGGCCGAGGTTCTTGTCGAACGCGGCCTTCCAGGCGCCGTCGGCTTCCATCTTGGCCAGCGCGTCGTTGATCTTGGCCCGAAGTTCGGCATCGTCCTTCTTCAGGCCGATTCCGTAGCGCTCCTCGGAGAACGGCTTGCCGACGATCTTCAACTCGCCCGGGGACTTCGCGGCGTACCCGGCGAGAATGACCTCGTCGGTGGTGACCGCGTCGATCGCCCCGTTTCGCAGCGCTTCCACACACGCCGAGTAGGTGTCGTACTGCTGGAGTTGGACGCCCGGGTACTTGTCCTTGATGCGCTGTGCCGGAGTGGATCCCGACACCGAGCACAGCTTCTTGTTGTTCTGCAGCGATTCCGGTCCGGTGATGTCGGTGTTGCCGGACTTGACCAGCAGGCTCTGCCCGGTGAGCAGGTAGGGCCCGGCGAAGTCGACCTTCTGCTTGCGCGCGTCGGTGATCGAATACGTCGCCACGATGAACTTCACCTGGTCGTTGTCGATCAGGAGTTCACGCTGAGCCGACGGCGATTCCTTCCAGTCGATCTTGTCCTCGGGATAGCCGAGTTCCTTGGCGACGTAGCGGGCGACGTCCACGTCGAAGCCACTCATCGAGCCGTCCGGGTTCTTCACGCCCAGACCCGGCTGGTCGAATTTGGTGCCGATGACGATCTTGCCGCCGGCGGTCGGGCCGTCGCTTCCGCCGCAGGCGGTCGCCGACAGTGGCACGGCCACGGCGAGCATCGCAGCGCCGACAATCCGGATTGCTGACAGCCTCACTTGCAGAGTCCTCACGTCCGGGTCGGCGGCCCATCGCGCCGACGTCAGAACCGCACTCTATGCGCCGATGACGCGAGCGCACGATCCGTGAGCCGCACACGCCGGATGCGCACCTTCGCCGCACCGAGGGTCGCCGAACCGGCCCGGCCCCGACTGGACTTTGCCCGTCCCCGGTCGGGGAGTTTGCCCCAACGTCGTCAGCAGCGACCTAGGTAAGCTATCGGCTGTTTGCTGTACACGGTGTCCGATCACGCTCGACAAGTTGCTGGAAGTGAAGAGTTGGCGATTATGAAGACTCCACAGGCCGTCCCCGGAGCGAACCGGGACCACCACCTTGGCCGGGTGGGCGCATACGTCCTCGCCATCGGTGTGGGCGCGGCGATCGCGGCGGCACCGCCGGCATACGCCGACGCCGATGCGGCTGGTTCCGTGGACGCCGCAACGTCGGGCCAGCGCGGCGGGTCGGACCGGGTGGCCACCACCTCGGCGCGGGCCGGGTCCCCCACCACCGTGCGACGGGGGTCGGGCTCGCCTCGTCCCGGCGCCTCGATCAACGCCGCGCCGACGGACCGGACAGTCGGCATACCCTCGGCAAAGCGGAACGATGTGCCACGGGATGGCCACACCAGTCCGCTGACGCCCGCGCCCACGAATTCCGTTGCGCATCAGTCGGAATCGGTGCCGCTGACTGCCGTCGCGCCGTCGATTGGCACGGTCAAGCCGGCAGCGGCCACGGCCGCGCAGGCGGCCTCAAGCGGGCTTCCGCTCGCCTCGCCCAAAGCGGCGGCGACGGGAGATCCACTGGCGGGATTCATCCGGATCTTCATCGGTAACGGCGAGGCCGGCCATCCCAATGCCGGCCTGCTGATCGGCAACGGCTACAGCTACACCGGCTACGAGGGGGCCTGCACCAGCGGTGCGTGCGCCGGCGGCCGGGCGGGCTTCGTGTACGGGTCGGGCGGAAACGGCTTCAACGGCGGCCAGGGCGGGTCCGCGGGCCTGATCGGCGACGGTGGCCAAGGCGGCGCGGGCAGTGCCGGGATCAACGGCGGAAACGGCGGAGTCGGCGGCCTGGGCGGTCTGCTGTGGGGCAGCGGCGGCAACGGCGGGAGCGGGGCCGCGCGGGCCGGCACGGGCGGGGCCGGCGGTGCGGGCGGCAGTGCGGGCTTGCTGGCGCTGTACGGAAATGCCGGTGTCGGTGGCGCCGGCGGAGGGGGCACCACCGCCGGGGGTTCCGGCGGGGCCGGTGGTCGCGGTCCGCTGCTGAAGGGCAATCCCGGCAACGGTGGGGCCGGCGGATCGGCCAGCGCCGACGGCGGCGTCGGGGGAACCGGCGGCGCCGGCGGAACTCCCGGCCTGCTCAACATCTTCGCCCTCGGCGGCGGCCCGCTGAACATCATCGGCGGCGCCGGAAACGGCGGCGCCGGCGGCGCGGCCACCGGAGCTGCGGGTACCGGCGGACGTGGGGGTGCCGGCGGCGACTCCTCGCTGTTCCTGCTCTTCGGACTCGGCGGTACCGGGGGTGCGGGCGGGGCGGCCACCGGTACCGCCGGCGCCGGCGGCCAGGGCGGGCGCGGCGGGGACGCCGGGCTACTCACCACCATCGCCTTCGGTGGTACCGGCGGCTCCGGCGGCCATGCGACGGGCGACGGCGGTGTCGGCGGAAAGGGCGGCGACGGCGGTGACACCGGCTGGCTCTCGCCGACCGGTGACGGTGGATTCGGTGGAGGCGGCGGGGTCGGAACCGCCGGCGGCGGAGCTGGCGGGGCAGGCGGCCGGGGTTCGTTGTTCACCGGTAGCGGCGGATTCGGCGGCACCGGCGGCAAAGTGACGGGCCCGGTCGGCGACGGCGGTGCCGGCGGAAACGGCGGCACGAGCGGATTGTTCTCGCTCTTCGGCAGCGGCGGCAACGGTGGAACAGGCGGCCGGGGAGGTTCGCTGTCCGGCGCCGGCGGTGCGGGCGGAAACGGCGGTGAAGGCGGCGTTCTCCTGGGCCGTGGCGGTAACGGCGGACGCGGTGGCACAGGCAACCCCGGCGGCGCGGGGGGGCAGGCCGGAACGGGGCGCATCCTGTTCGTCATCCCCAACGACGGCACTCCCGGTGCCGACGGGTCCACCGGGTAGCCGGCAGTTCGCTGTCGTCGAGAGCCGAATTCCCTGGACCGGCCGCGCGTTACGCTGCTCATCAACTGGACCGGAGGCGATGAGGCATGGCGTACGACAGGAACCATCCCGACTCAGAGATCGAGCCGGGCCAGTTCCGTCTGGTCTTCGACTACCCGACCGAACCCGGAGAGCCCCCTACCCTCTTCGAGATTCAGTTCATCTGGGACGGCGAGACCTCGGCATCCTTCGCGTACGACGCGTGGGAGGACCCGAACGATCCGCCGTTCGTCACCGAAGCCAACAGCGCGCCGGTGTCGGGGTGGGCCTCCTGGGCCAATGGCGAAGACGTGCTGATCGCCTTCACCCAACCCATGACCGACGAGGAAGGCTGGGCACGGATCGACTCCGGCGCTCCGGGCGGGTCGCTTTTTGACGCCGATGACGACCTCAGCGAATCGGGGACGTGGATCAGCTTTGCCAGGCTGATCCAGGCGGTCGTGCTCGATGATCCGGTCCAGAACATGACTCGGCAAACGTACTGACGTCTCCGAATCGCAAGTGCACGAACATATCCGGCAGTCCTTGAAACCAGACCGGTACGCCACCGCCCGCCCAGTTGCCCGGCCGGATGGACGCCTTTAACTCAGAGGTGGGCAAGAGCGCTCTTACTCGCCGCGCGCTGCGTCGAAGTCCGGCAGCGGGTGCGGCGTTGTTCCGGGTTCTTCGCGCGCCGACAACCCTCGTCCCCCCGACCGAAGACGATATGGAAAGTTTGCTGCATAAGCCGATAAAGTATGCGTGAGCAAAGGGGGCGACCGTGAACGCTGCACTAAATATAGGGCGCATAGGTTACTTGGCAATCGCCCTCGGAATCGGGGCGGCCGTCACTGTGAGCGGCACAGGAGTCGCGGGGGCCGACGCTCACGATGCCCCAACCCCCGTCACCACCCCGGCCGACTCCGAGACCGCCGACACCGCAAGGCCTGCCGGTCGCCGAGCCACCGCCCCGCGACGGGCGGCCACCAAGCGTCACGCCTCGGACAAGCCGAAGCCTGCAGCGGCCGCGTCCACTCCGGTCGCCCGAACGATCCCCACGACGGCGCCGCGGCCGGTCCTCGCCGCGGCTTCCGATCGCACACCGGCAGTTGCCGTTGCAAACGCCGTCGCCCCGTCCTCAGCACCGCCAGCACCCGTCCGCACACCGGGTCCTGTCACCGCCCCCGCAGCCTCAGCTGTTCGTGCCCCTGTTGCCGCACAGGCGGTCTCGGTCACTGCCCGACAGGCGCTGCGGCAGGTGCAGTCGGCCACCGCCGCCCGCGTGCTGGCAACTCTGTTCGGGTCCGCGCCGGGCAGGTCGGTGGACTCCCCGGTCACCTGGGTCATGCTCGCCGCAGCCCGGCGCCAGATCGGTGCATCCGGGACGGCCACCGTCGCGCCGACGGTGACCGCGGCGGCCAACGCGGTGGCCAACCAGCCGCCTGTGATCGCCAACATCGTTCTCAGCGGGCCTAGTTCGTCCACCGGCGCAGTGACCGGAACCGTCAGCGCCTCCGATCCCGACGCCGACAAGCTCACCTTCAAGGCGACCGCCTCGACCAAGGGTGCGGTGGCGGTGATGACCACCGGGGTGTTCACCTATACCCCCACCGCGACCGCCCGCCATGCCGCCGCGAAACTCGGGGCACCCACCTCGGTGACCACCGATGCGGTGACGGTCACCGTGACCGATGCCAAGGGTGCGGCCGTCAGCCGGGCGGTGACGGTGCCCATATCCGGCAGGAACAGCGTCCCGACCGCGACCAAGACCGTCGGCGGCCCCAGCGCGACGAGGGGCGTGGTGACCGGGCAGGTCACCGGGACCGACGCCGATCGCGATCCGCTGGCGTACACGGCCACCACTCCGGCCAAGGGCACGGTGAGCGTCACCGCCACCACGGGGGTGTTCAACTACACCCCGACTGCGGCCGCCCGCCACGCCGCGGCCCGGATCGGTGCGAGCGCGGCAGACAAGGCCGACGGTTTCACCGTGACCGTCGCCGACGGGTATGGCGGATCGGTGGCGGTCCCGGTCACCGTGGCGGTCAGTCCGGCCAACAGTGCGCCGACGGCCACTGCCGCGGTCGCCAAACCCGACCCGGTGACCGGGGTGGCCAAGGGCACGGTCACTGCCGCCGATGCCGACAAGGACTCCCTGACGTTCACGGCTTCCAAGCCGGGCAACGGCGCGGTGACAGTGGGCGCCGACGGCAGCTTCGCCTACAGCCCGACCGCCGCGGCGCGCTCGGCAGCGCGTACCTCGACGACGGCCAAGACCGACACGTTCACCATCACTGTGTCCGACGGCTACGGCGGCGCCAAGGCCGTCAGCGTTACCGCCACCATCGCACCGGCCGACGCCGCCCCGGTGGCGGGCACTCCCACGTCCACCGCGAATGCCGGCACCGGCGTCGTTACCGGCAACGTCAACGCCGTCGATCCCGACAAGGATCCGCTGACCTACACCGCCGCCGGCGCGACGACCGCAAAGGGCAGCGTAAGCCTCACGGCATCAGGCGCTTTCACCTACACCCCGACTGCCACCGCCCGCCATGCCGCGGCCCGCACCACCGCCGTCGCGACGGACAAGGCCGACACCTTCACTGTGACGGTCACCGACAAGTACGGCGCCGTGGCGGTGATTCCGGTGACGGTGACGGTCAGCCCGGCCAATGCCGCACCGGTGGCGGGCGCCACCGTCGTCGGCATCCCGGCGCCGGCCACCGGCGAGGTCACCGGAACCGTGCGTGCCACCGACGCCGACAAGGACCCCCTGACCTACAGTGCCCCGACGACCAGCGCCAAGGGCAGCATCACCGTCACGGCCGCGGGCGCATTCACCTACACCCCGTCCATCGGCGCGACCGGGGGAACCGACGTCTTCACCGTCACCGTGGCCGACGGCTACGGCGGCACGGTGGCGGTGCCGGTCACCGTCCCGGTCAGCCTGCCGGGTCAGTTGTCGACGTTCTGCGGGTGCACGCTGATGCCGGCCAACACGGTGTTCCACGCTGACGTGAGTGCGCTTCCGGTGCTTGCCAAGTCGGCCACCTGGACCACGCTGCTGGGCGGAACCCTCTTCGCCGCCTGGGGTGGGGCCCCGTGGATGGGTAACACCGCAGGTATGCCGGTCAACACCGTCAGCGCCACCCGGGCCGGCGAGACGGTGATCTTCAACCGGGGCTACTCCACCACCGGGCCCAGCATCGACAACACCCCGTATGCCATCCCGGACTACCCATTGGTGGAGGGCATGCCGTCGGCTCCGGCCTGGGACCGCCACCTGCTGGTGTTCCAGGAGGGTACCTGCATCTCACAGGAGCTCTACAACGTCGCCAACGGAGTGGAGTTGCCCGCCAACGGCTTTGGTGACGCCCTGGCCAACGGCATCTACGCCGGTACCTACGGCTCGGCCTGGATCGCCGAAGCCGGCGGGCACGTCGACATGCACTCGCCGCTGTACCCGGTGTCGGGTTGGGCCAACGCCTCGGAGTTGCCGTACCTACCGCTGATCCTGCGGCCCGACGACCTGACGCGCGGGTCGATCGACCACATGCTGGGCATCACGATCGCCAAGGACCGCGGCACCGGGTACGCCTGGCCCGCGCGCGCCGGCGACGGCACCGGGACCAACCCCGACGGGGTACCGATGGGCACGGTGTTCCGGCTGCGCGCCGACTTCGACATCACCACATACGATCCGGCCACCCAGGTGGTGCTGCGTGCGCTGCAGCAACACGGCGCCGTCGTCTACGACTCGGGCAACCCCGGGCAGAACGGCGCGTCGCTGATGGCCATGAGCAACGGCTGGACCGGAACCGGTTACCTGACCGCCCAGCAGCAGTTGCGCACCATTCCGCTGAGCGCTTTCGAGGCCGTCGACGTGCTGAGCCTGGCCGTCGATCCGACCACTGGGTGGACCATCCGTTCGGCGGTCTGACGAACTCCGTTCGGCGGCGTGAGGAAGTGCAGCCATAATTCGCGGGTGACTCGCTCTGCCGCCCTCACCGTTGCCGTCGCGCTCACCATCGCGACGACGATTCCGAGCGCCTCAGCCGCCGGATTCGACTATGCCTTCACGTGCAACCAGGCGTCGCTGACCGCTGACTTCGCCCAGCGAGATGCCATGCCGCACAAAGAGACTCCCCCGTCGCGGTGGTACGAGCAGCGCGACGGCCACTACCTCAACGGCGGGTGGGGGCCGAGTGCGGCAGCGCTTCCCGGCGTCGCCGTGCCCCCGGATGCCGGCTGCGACGCCACGACGTGGAAGCAGGAACG
>CAIOYU010000200.1 GCA_903862565.1 uncultured Actinomycetes bacterium
AGCTCGGCAAGCACCTGATCGGGTTCCAGCAGAGTGGCATCCGGTAGTGATCCGGACCGCAGCAGGTTGTGCACCGAGACCGACAGCAACGCCGGTTCCACCCCGTGACCGGACACGTCGATCAGGTAGAACATCAGATGGTCGGATTCGCCGCCGGCCGCGTCGTCGGCGTCGATCCAGGAATAGCCGAAGGAGTCTCCGCCCACCACACCCGACGGCAGATAGCGCGAGCTCACCTGAACCGGTCCGGTCAGCTCACCCGGCAGAATCGACGCGACGTATCTGGCCGCGCTGTTCAGATCGCGGGCCTGTCGGTTGGCGAGCAGGCGGATCTCCTGCTCCCGCCGGACCGCTTCGGAGGCCTCCATGACCTCGCGGATCAGGGTCGCTGCGATCAGCAGTACGACGCTGATGACCACCGGCGGTTCCAGCGCCACCTCCCGGGGCGCGGGAACGACGAACACCGCGGCGACCGCCAGAGGTAGCAGCGGCAGCCAGAGCGTGAGCCGGCTCGCTGACGTGGAGACCTCCGCGGTGCTGGATTCGGCGTGGTAGGCCGCCACCAGAGCCACGATGATCAGTAACCCGGAGGCGGCGGTGAACAGATCGGGAAGGCTGCCCAGTTCGTAGCCCGTCGAATTCTTCAGGTAGGCCCACACGCTGTCGGCCACCGCGTCGAATGCCAGTGCCGCGACCAGCAGCATCAGCGTCAGGCGCAGCCCCGGCGCCGCCCTGAGCAGGACCAGGAACCCGAGGGTCAGGACGAGGAAGTCGCCGGCCGGGTACCCCAGGGACACGGCGAAATCCAGCCCGCTGGTCCCGCCTCGTTGCCAGGCGGCGCGAAGAACGGCCAGCCACGAGATCAAGAAGAAGGAACCCGTCAAGATGAAGCCGTCCAGAACCATGCGGCTCTGACCCCACCAGGATCGCGCGCTCGGAAGCAGCAGCAGGGCCGCCGCCATGGCGGGTACATAGAACACGTAGACGGCGTCGGCCCAGGAGGGAAACGGCGTCCTGCCATGGACGAGCCCGTCGTAGGCCCAGATCAACTCGGCAAGCGCCCAGCTGGTCAATGCGACCGTGAGTGCCACCCAGGCGGCCCGTGACCGCCCCCGGGTCGAGCTCGCGACCAGCGCAGCAAGCGGCAGGAAAAACAGCGCCAGGGTAGGGAAGGACAGCGCGGAAACGATCTCCACCGTCCGCCTGTTCGGCCAGCCTGAAAGCAGACAGGCGGCGAAGGCGACGAACACCACCGCCGCGGCCGCCCCGGCACGGGCGGTTGTCGGCATCGGCAGGGTCGGCATTTGCAATGAACGTAGCGCGGACTTGCCACACGGGCGTCGATGCGCACAGAAAAACCGCCAAAACGTCGACCCCGGCGCGGGTGGCGGCGCAGTCAGGGACAATTGGTTGTGGACTTTTACTCCGCCTACGCTCACGGGTTCGTGCGCGTGGCCGCCTGCACGCATCGCACCGTGCTGGCTGATCCGGCGGCCAATGCCGCCTCGGTGCTGCGGATCGCCCGGGAACTCCACGACGACGGCGTCGCCGTGGCGGTGTTCCCCGAGTTGACGCTGTCGGGCTACTCGATCGAGGACGTCCTGCTGCAGGACAGCCTGCTCGATGCCGTCGAAACGGCACTGGGCGAGGTGGTCGCCGCCTCCGCTGATCTGCTGCCGGTGCTGGTGGTCGGCGCGCCACTGCGCCACCTGCACCGGATCTACAACACCGCCGTGGTGATCCACCGCGGCCGGGTGCTCGGGGTGGCGGTGAAGTCCTACCTGCCGACCTACCGCGAGTTCTACGAACGCAGGCAGATGGCCGCCGGGGATGACATGGGCGGCACCATCCGGGTGCCCGGCGGGCAGCGTAGCGACTCGGGGGATTTCCTCGGCGACGACGTCCCCTTCGGTCCCGACCTGTTGTTCGTCGCTGACGACGTGCCGGGTCTGGTGCTCTACGTGGAGGTCTGCGAGGACATGTTCGTCCCGGTGCCCCCCAGCGCGCAGGCCGCCCTGGCCGGGGCCACGGTCCTGGCAAACCTCTCGGGCAGCCCGATCACCATCGGCCGCGCGGAGGACCGGAAACTGCTCGCCCGGTCCGCCTCGGCGCGCTGCCTGGCCGCCTACGTCTACGCCGCCGCCGGGGAGGGCGAGTCGACCACCGACCTGGCGTGGGACGGCCAGACGATGATCTACGAGAACGGTCGACTGCTGGCTGAGTCCGAGCGTTTCCCCAAGGGAGACCGCCACTCGGTGGCCGATGTGGACCTGGATCTGCTTCGCGCCGAACGACTTCGGATGGGCACCTTCGACGACAACCGCCGACACCACCAGGCGAGCCTTGCGCAGTTCCGCCGCATCGGTTTTCGACTCGGCCCGCCCGCGGGTGACATCGGCCTGCGTCGCGAGGTCGAGCGGTTCCCGTTCGTACCCGGCGACCCCGTCCGACTCGCCCAGGACTCCTACGAGGGCTACAACATCCAGGTCTCCGGACTCGAACAGCGCCTGCGTGCGCTGAACTACCCCAAGGTCGTCATCGGCGTCTCCGGCGGGTTGGACTCCACCCACGCGCTGATCGTCGCCGCCAAGGCGATGGATCGGGAAGGCCGGCCGCGCAGCGACATTCTCGCGTTCACCCTGCCCGGTTTCGCCACCGGCGAGCGCACCAAGAACAATGCGATCCGGTTGTCCACGGCGCTCGGGGTGACCTTCGAGGAGATCGACATCCGGTCCACCGCGGAGTTGATGCTCACCGAGATCGGCCACCCCTACGCGCGGGGCGAGAAGGTCTACGACGTCACCTTCGAGAACGTGCAGGCCGGCCTGCGGACCGACTACCTGTTCCGGATCGCCAACCAGCGCGGCGGCATCGTGCTGGGCACCGGTGATCTGTCCGAACTCGCGCTGGGATGGTCGACCTACGGCGTCGGTGACCAGATGAGCCACTACAACGTCAACGGCGGCGTGCCGAAAACGCTTATCCAGCATCTGATCCGGTGGGTCATCAGCTCGGGGCAGTTCGACGACGAGGTGGGCGAGATACTGCAGTCGGTTCTCGACACCGAGATCACCCCGGAGTTGGTGCCCGCCGCGGACGGCGAGCAGGTCCAGAGCAGCGAGGCCAAGGTCGGTCCGTACGCGCTGCAGGACTTCACCTTGTTCTACGTTCTGCGGTACGGCTTCCGGCCGTCGAAGATCGCCTTCCTGGCCTGGCACGCCTGGAACCCGGACTATCCGCTGGGCGAGATTCGGCATTGGCTGAGCGTGTTCGCGCAGCGCTTCTATTCCTTCAGCCAGTTCAAGCGTTCGGCGATGCCCAACGGCCCCAAGGTTTCCCACGGCGGGTCGCTGTCCCCGCGTGGCGACTGGCGGGCGCCGTCGGACATGGCTGCCACGGTGTGGCTCGACGAGATCGAGCGTCAGATACCCCGGAGCGCAAGCTAGACTTCGGGTTTGGCGCCGAGAACCCGCTGCATGTCACCCTTCATGGCCTGCAGTTGGGCACCCCAGTAGCCCCAACTGTGGGTGCCTGCGGGCGGGAAGTTGAACACCGCGTTGTGCCCGCCGGCGGCCAGGTACTTCTTCTGGAACTCCTTGGTGGTGTCCAGTGTCACGTTCTCGAGGTAGGCCGCGGTGAACGACCCGGTGAATGAGGGATCCGGGTCGAGGTCGGTCGGCACACCGGTTCCGCAGTAGATCCACACCGCGGTGCCGTTGGCGGCCAGTCGTGCCACGTTGACCAGTGGGTCGTTGCGTCGCCAGGCCGGGTCGCCCTTGGGGCCCCACATGTCGCTGGCGCTGTAGCCGCCGGCGTCGCGCATCGCGACGTTGATCAGGATCGGCCACAGGCCGACCGACGGGTTCAGGAAGCCCGACAGCGACGCCGCGAACAGGAACTGGGTCGGGTGCCAGATCGCCAGCGTCAGTGCCGCCCCACCCGACATCGACAGGCCCACAACGGCATTGCCCA
>CAIOYU010000201.1 GCA_903862565.1 uncultured Actinomycetes bacterium
CTGTCGTGCGTGAAGCACTTCGCGCTGAACTCGATGGAGGAGGCCAGATTCCGGGTGGACGTCCGCGTCGATGAGGACGTGCTGCACGAGGTGTACCTGCCGCATTTCCGCACCGTCGTCGAGGCGGGCGTCGACTGCGTCATGAGTGCCTACAACTCGGTCAACGGGGAGTGGGCCGGGCAGAACCGGTACCTGCTCACCGACGTCCTGCGCGGGGAGTGGGACTTCGCCGGATTCGTGATGACCGACTTCATCTGGGGGCTGCGCGATCCGATCGGATCCGTGGCGGCCGGGCAGGACCTGGAGATGCCGTTTCGGCAACAGCGCGCCGCCACCCTGCCGACGGCACTGGCCGCCGGCGCGGTGGCGTGGCCCGACGTCGAACTCGCTGCGCGACGGCTCCTCTCGGCTCAGATCCGGCTCGCTGCGCGAGCCCGCCCGACCCCGTCCACCGCTGTGGTCGCCTGCGACGAGCACCGCAGCCTGGCCCGGGACGCGGCGTGCCGCGGGGCGGTGCTGTTGCGCAACAGGGTCGTCGACGAAACACCGGCACTGCCGCTGGATGCCGCAGCGCTCTCGCGGGTCGCACTGCTCGGTCCGCTGGCCGACCGGAACAACCAGGGCGACGTCGGCTCGTCGATGGTCAGCCCCCCGTCGTCGGTCACCATCCTCGACGGGCTGCGAGAACGGCTGGGGGCGAAGCTGATTCACGTCGGCGGCGACGATCCGGCGGCGGCCGCTGCAGCGGCGCGCGGTGCTGACGCCGCGGTGGTCGTGGTGGGCCTGTCCTCGGCGGACGAAGGTGAGTCGCTGATCGGGGTGGACACCGCGTCGATCCAGTTGCTGGGAGGCATCGCCCGCATCCGGCCGGTGGCCGCGGTCATGGTGAAAGTGGCGGCGCAGCTGTCCAAACTCAAGAAGTTCGGCGGTGATCGGCGTGACCTTCGGCTGCGGGCCGGCGACGTCGCGCTGATCCGGGCGGTGGCAGCGGTCAACGCTCGCACCGTGGTGGTGGTGATCGGCGGCGGGACGATCGTGGTCGACCCCTGGGACGCCGATGTCGCCGCGCTGTTGCTCGCCTGGTATCCGGGCATGGAGGGCGGTCACGCGGTCGCTGACATCCTGCTCGGTGATGCCGAGCCGGCCGGCCGGCTGCCGGTGGCGATCCCGCACCGGCAATCCGATCTGCCGAAGGTGGATTGGGCCGCCGGCACCGTCACGTACGGCCGGTGGTGGGGTCAGCGCAAACTCGACCGCGACGGTGTCCCCGCCGCCTATCCACTGGGGTTCGGGCTGGGCTACACCACGTTCAGCATCGCCGACCTCGAGGTCGGCGAACCCGACGGGGACGGGTTCGCGGCGGCGGTCACCGTGACCAACATTGGGGTGCGCCCCGGGCGGCACGTCGTTCAGATCTATGCCCTAGAGCAGGCCGACACCGGCCGGCCCGTTCACCACCTGGTGGGCTTCGTGTCGGTGTACCTGGATCCGGGACGCAGTGAGCGGGTCGTAGCCGACTGCTCCCTGCGTCCCCTTCAGCGTTGGGCGACAGGCGGTTTCGCGATGGCGGCCGGGAGCATCACCATCAGGGCCGCTTCACATGCCGGCGACCCGGCGGGGATCGACGGAACACTCACGGTTCCTTGACAATTCCCACCACCCTATTAGCAATCGGGTGCGATGACCTCCAGCGTTGGCAGGAAATCCAGGTGCCGGGGTCGGTCACGGGTGAGCAGCACCCGTCCGGTCGTCGCGGCGTGGGCGGCGATGTAGAAGTCGGGCAACGGTGCGCGGCGCGTCCCACCGCGGCGGCGGTACTGAACGAAGCACCGTCCGGCCAGGAAGGCGGCTTCCCAGGGCAGATCCTCGCGCTCGATGCGGTCGGGCAATGCCTGCTCAAGGTCCTCGATCCGATCGAACCCCACCGAGAGTTCCGCAAAGATCAGCGGGTTGATGACGACCGGGCCGGCGTCGAATGCCTTCGCGATGTGCTCAGCAGACCACCCACCCCACCGTGGGTGGTCGGTGAACACATCGAGCAACACATTGGAGTCCACCAGCGTCCCGAGCGCCATGGCTCAGGATTCGCCGCGGGTCAGCGCCATGATCTCGTCGGTGGTCATCGACAAGCGTTGCCCGCGCATCTGCTCCACGAGAGCCGCTCCGCGTCCGTCGCTCCGCCGGACGAGTCGGACGATGTCGCCATCAACCTCAAAGTCGACCTCGGTTCCAGCCTCGATGCCCAGACGTCGGCGGACGTCTTGGGGGATGGTCACCTGTCCCTTGCTCGTGACACGCATGATCTAAGGCTAGCAGCGGTAATACCACGCAGTATTACTGTTACGTTCGTCGACGCCGATCCCGGCCGCTGCATGGACAAACCCGGGTGACCAGACCCGCTGGGCGACCCGTCGTTTTGCCGTATGTGGAGGCCGGCTTGTCTACGACAGCCCCTAAACGATTCACCGCTCTGACTGCGCGTGGGGTCGGCGTTCGACGAGCCCAGCTGTGTCACACAGGAATGACCGACAGGGCGCTGTGCAGACCTTGAAAGTCGTTGCCGTTGCGCGTCAGTAGCGGAATCCCGAGATCGACGGCGACCGCGGCGATCAGCAGGTCGAACCGGCGCGGCTTGGGGTCGCGGCCAACAGAGCGAACATGTGCGCATAACGCGCCGTAGACGCGCGCAGCGCCGGTGCTGAACGGTATCGGGTCGAATGCATTGGCAATCCAGTGGTATCGCTGTTCGCGCGCTGCGTTGCGGAGCGGATCCTCGGTGTGCAGGCCGTAGGCCAGCTCGGCCAAGGTGATGGTGCTGACCGCGGCGGACTCGGTGTGCGCGGCCACAGCGGCGGCGGGGTAGTCGATCACCACCGAGGTATCAAGTAGCACGCGTTCGTGGACCGTGGTCACCGCGCGCCCCAGCGGTCGACGTCGCGATCGTCCAGAGCGGCGTCGAGGTCGCGTTGTTCGGCGGCGAAGCATTCACCGTCCCAGTCGGGAATCCGGCTGAGGCCGGCCGCGAGATCACCCACGGGGAGGAAGCGTCGACGCCGCTCTGCCGCCGCCCGGTCATGGGGCGTGAGATCCGCCACCGGGACGCCGTTCCTGGTGACCGTGAAGTGCTCGCCGGCCTCGACGCGGCGCATGATGGCCCCGCTGTCATTGCGAAGCTCCCGTTGGCTGATCGGTGTCGCCATACCGTCACCGTAGCACCACTGTGCTACGGCGCGTCGCACCTGTTTTCAGTAGGAATCCCCTTTGTCGCGGTGAACCGCTATCCGAGTTGTCGCGCCGAACCGCTACGTCTTCGACAGGCTCCGTAGGCGCAGACTGTCGTAAATCGGCGGCGAACCCACCAGGTAGGCCGCCAGCACCGCCGACGCGGTCGCCGCCAGCATCGGAACGATCACCGCGGTCGAGGCCGTCATCTCGATGACCAGGACCATGCCGGTCACCGGCGCCCGCACACTCGCCCCGAAGAACGACGCCATGCCGACGATCGCCATCGGAATCGCTAGCGCCGCTGCGGTTCCCGGCCGCACCAGGTCCACGGCTCCGACGAACAGCACGCCCCACAGCGCGCCGATGGCCAGCATCGGTGCGAACAGTCCACCCGCCACCGGCGCGGAGTAGGACAGCGGGCCGGCGACGAACCTCAGCACCAGATAGCCGAGAATCACTGTCAGCGCGAACTGCTTTCCGCCCAGCAGCATCTCGTTGAGCTGCTCACCTCCGCCCACTGCCAGCGGATGAATGATCATCACCACCCCGATGACAGCGCCGATCAGGGTGGCCTTGGCGACGGTCGGGACCCGCTGCACCGCGGTCACGTGGTCGAGGAACCACAGCACCAGCCGGTTGTAGACAGCGCCCAGGCAGCCGGTCAGCAGACCGAACACAACGAACACCGGCAGCCAGACGATCTCGGGCTCGGCGATCGGTGCGAGTCTGAACTCGGGGTGGTCGCCCAGGATGAGATGCGCGCACCCGACCGCGGTCGACGCCGACAGCAGGGTCGCCAGCACGGTTTTGACCTGAAACGATCGGGTCACCTCTTCCAGGGTGAACAACGTGCCGCCGATCGGCGCGTTGAAGGCGACCGCCAGCCCCGCACCGCCCAGTGCGGTCTGCATCATCCGGATCCCGGAGTCGTCCAGCCCCACCCGCCGGCCGGCCTGGGCGCCGATCGCCGCGCCCATATGCACCGTCGGGCCCTCCCGGCCGAGCACCAGGCCGGAGCCGATGGCCAGCACGCCGCCGATGAACTTCGCCGGAAGCAGGCGGATCCGCGACGGTGGCACCTGCCCTTGATAGACCGCTTCGACATGCGGGATGCCGCTGCCGTCGGCGAGCGGTTCCCATTGCACGATCAGCGCGGCCAAGGTGGCGCCGAGCGCGGCGGCGGCCACCGGGATCAGCCAGCCGGGCCCGGGGAGCCCGTAGGCCCAGTCGACCAACTCCAGGCGCAGCCGATCGGACGTCACCAACAGCCACCGGAATGCGCCGCCGACGAACCCGATCACGATGCCGGCCACCGCCGCCGTCAGGCAGATCAGGACCGCACCGCGCATCGAGTCCTCGGGCTCATCGGCTCCGGTGAGATTTTCGGGAGCGGTCATACCAGCTGGCCGGCGTCGGTCACCCGCAGCACCGCCGCGCCCTCCTCATCGGAGGCCTCGAGGTCCACCTCCACCTCGATGCCCCAGTCATGGTCACCGGCCGGGTCGTCGAGGATCTGTCGCACCCGCCACAGCCCGGGTTGGCGGTCGATGATGAGCAGGGCGGGCCCGCGGGCGTCGGCGCCGATGCCGACGTCGTCGTGCTCGGCGAAGTAGTCCGCGATGGCGTCCTCCCACCGCTCGGCGGTCCACCCGCAACCGGAGTCCAACTCGCCCAACGCATCCCAGCGTCGCCGGGCGAACAACTCCACCCGACGGTACAGGGCGTTGCGGACCATCGCGGTGAACGCCCGCTCGTTGCCGGTCAGCGGGCGCGGACGGGCCGGCACCGAGACCGGCGCATCCAGGGGCTGATCGGGGCTGGTGAGCTGCTCCCATTCGTCGAGCAGGCTGGAATCCACCTGGCGCACAAGCTC
>CAIOYU010000202.1 GCA_903862565.1 uncultured Actinomycetes bacterium
AGCTGGAAGGTCTCGGGCTCACCAAAGTGGAACTGTCCTCGTCGAACGCGAAATACAGCACCGTCGACGTGGCGAAGGACTGGAAGGTCGTTAGCATGGTGCCAGGCGCTGGAACGGTTGTGAAGTCAGACTCCCCGGTCATCCTGAAGGTCGTCAAGGTCCAGTAAGCGCGACGGCGCTCTGGCTGGGAGTGGCGCTAGCTAGATGCCCATGACTGCCAGGCCCCAGTTGAGGTGTTCGCTCCAGTCCGACGCGATCCGCCCGCCCTGCACAGCAGGCTTGGGGTCGGATACGGGTCCACCGCAGCGGCGGATCTGTGCCACCGTGGCGTCCAGATCCGGCGTCTTCAGAGCCAAGCCAATAAGTGCGGGTTCACGACCAGTCGCGACGACCTCGATGAAGGCCTCGCCGACACGATAGAAGGCCATCTCCGACCCTCTGGGCCTCGTGGGTGAAAGCGCTTGCGCGCGCCGTGCCCAGCACCCCGTTGAGTGCGTCGACCGCTGAATCCAGATCCGGCACTGTGTACACGATGTGGTCGATGGCGGTACCCCCACAGGGGTCGCAGTCGGGGCGGCCGGGGACTTGTGAGGGTCTGCACGCCGAGACTGGAAGGGTCCGAATGGATCTCGTCGAATCCCCAGCCGCTGCCGCCGATGCTGCAATGGACACGGCCTACGGTGATGGCGTGAACATGGTTGGCGCCCAACGCTACTCGACGATACCGGAGGCGTTCAAGGACCTGTTCGACTCCCTTCGGCTGTTGGTGAAGTACAGCATGAGCAGCCAGACGAGGTATGCGGCAATCAGAGCCGTCTGGAGCCAGTAGACACGAGTCGACCGGCCGTCGAGAACCGCCGCCAGCGCAGCCGAGGCATTGACGGCCGACAATCCGAGAACCGTTGCGCCCAAGGCGATCAGGGCGAAGGGAACCGCGCTCCGGTTCAAGGCCGCGTTCAGGAAGAGGCACACGTAGGCCACCACCGCAAAGGAAATGATCTTTTCCTGATACGCATAAAACGGGACGTCGTAATACACGAAAAGCAGCGGGTACTTCAAGCCGAAGAAGTGCGCGACCGCCATGCAGCAGAAGTAGGCGACACCTGCCCATAAGCCGATCCGGAGAATTCCGGTGGGCGCTTCGCTACTGATCATCTGGGTATCCAACCAGACGGTGCGGCAGCAGGGGCAGTGCTGGCCCGACCAACGGCCCGAGGAACGCGGGTATACCGATAGGTTTACCTTTCCCCACGGGCTTGCTACGCTCGGGCCCGTCATCGAATACACCGTACGGTTTACTTCAGGAGGACGCTTGTGACAATGCTCGTCGGACGCGCGGTGCTCGTGACCGGGGCCAATCGAGGCATGGGCCGCGAGTATGTCCGCCGCCTGCTACTGACCGACCAGATGACTCGCGACGCCCGCCGGCAACTCGGCATGCCACTGGACCGACTTGTTCATCACTGATCGACGTCCAGCGACGTACACCCGCCATTGAAAGGCCGATCATGACCTCCTGGAAAGACACCCCCAACCGCACGATCGACGTCGGCGGCACCACCTTCGCCTACCGCGAACTCGGCACCCCATCGGGGGTTCCGGTGGTCTTCCTGCACCACCTGACGGCGGTCCTCGACGACTGGGACCCGCGTGTCGTCGACGGCATCGCCGAACACCACCGGGTCATCGCCTTCGACAACCGCGGTGTCGGCGCCACCGGGTCGTCGGTACCGGGCACCGTCGAGCAGATGGGCACCGACGCCATCGCCTTCATCCGCGCCATGGGGCTCACGCAAGTCGACCTCTTCGGCTTCTCCCTCGGTGGCGGAGTCGCCCAGATGGTCGCCCTGCAGCAACCCCAACTCGTCCGACGGATGATCCTGGCCGGCACCGGGCCGCGCGGCGGTGGCGGCATCGACAAAATGGCGATCATCGTCGGCAAGGCCTATCTCAAGGCCGCGCTCACCCGCAGTGACCCGCGGAACTTCCTGTTCTTTCCGCGCAACCCGGAGGGCAAACGGGCCGCAACGGCCTACCTTGCACGCCTCAAGGAACGCACCCGCGACCTCGACAAGGGAATCTCCTTTCAGGCCCGCCTCGCCCAACTCAAAGCCATCCGGCACGCCGGACAGTGCCCACCCGATGACCTCTCGGTCATCACCGCGCCCGTTCTGGTCACCAACGGCGACAACGACCTCATGGTCGCCAGCGATCACTCGGCCGACATGGCCCGACGAATACCGAACGCCCAGTTGATCATCTACCCCAACTCGGGACACGGCGGAGTATTTCAGCACCACGAATCCTTCCTCGCCGAGGCGCTGAAGTTCCTGGGCGACGACGCGGCTGACAACAACAGTCGTGATCGCCAGTGACTCGGCGCGAAACCACCATCGAACCCAGAGCTGAGCGGATGGCCGATACTGCCGACTATCTCACCCTGGACGTGTACGACCAGCCCCCAGGTGGCACCCGCCACTGGAGTCGGAGCGTGAGCGCCTCTCTGCAGCAGGGCATCCCGGGCTTGCGGTCGGCGAAGGTCAACCATTCGAATCACATGACGCACACGCTGAGCCCCAGGACTCTGATCCGGCCAGGCCGAGCACTGCTCGCTGCATGGGATTCACCCGAATCGGCGCTGGCGGCATTCCGCGGTCCACTTGCCGGGGCGGTATCCTCGCCTCGCCGCTACAGCCTCGACGGCGAGGTGGTGCGGGTGCGACGCGAAAGGCCGGACGATGACTGGTACGGATGGAACCCCTCGGCCGAGGGAAGCCGGCCCATAACCTCCGACGAGCCCTTGGTAGTGATCGTGCACGGCATCCTCCGGCCACCCCACCTCGTCGGGTTCCTCAAGAACAACGTCCACGC
>CAIOYU010000203.1 GCA_903862565.1 uncultured Actinomycetes bacterium
CGGTGACGTAGGCGAGGGTGCCGGCCGGGTTCACCGCCACCCCCCACGGGCGCGACTGATTGACGCCGGGGGTAGCGATCACCGTGTTGTAGGCGAGGTCGATCACCGACATATCGACGCCGTATTGGTTGGTGACGTAGGCGCGGGTGCCAGTCGGGTTTACCGCCACCCCGAACGGGCGGGAGCCGACACGGATGGTGGCTGTGACAAGCAGGGTGGTGTAGGCACCGGCTCCGCCCGCGCCGCCGACGCCCGCTGTTCCGGTGCCGGAACCCGCCCCACCCGGCCCGCCGGGTTGCGCAGCCAGGTCGATGACGGTGTCGATTACCGACACAGAGTCGGAGCTGTTGTTGGTGACGTATGCCTTGTGGTCTGACCCGCCGCTCAGACCCCCACCGGCTCCGCCGTCCCCGCCGGCGCCTCCGACTCCCGGGCGCGCGATTAAGAACAGTGTCGCCGCCGCCCCACCCTCGCCGCCGTTCCCGCCCGCGCCGCCCGTTCCCGCCGCGCCGGGGAAAACGGCGGTGCCGCCGGCTCCTTCACCGCCGGTGCCGCCAGCCCCGCCGTTGCCGCCGGAACCGAAAAGTAGGCTGCCGCTCCCTCCGGCGCCCCCAGTGCCGCCAACTCCCGGGCTAGCGGAGAACGGGACAAACGCCGACCCACCCCTCCCGCCGTTACCGCCGGCACCGCCAGCGCCCAGTAGGGAGAGGAACCCGACGGAACCGCCGTTGCCGCCGTTGCCGCCGGCACTGCCGACCAGAACTGCGTCGTCGCCGTTGCCGCCGGACCCGCCGTCGCCGATGAACATTCCGCCAGTGCCACCGTTGCCTCCGGCCCGTCCGACTGCCAGTCCCTGCGCGGCATTGACCGGGTTGCCGTCGCCGCCTTTGCCGCCGTTGCCGAACCCGCCGGCGTTTCCGCCGTTGCCACCGTAGAAGCCGTCGCCACCGTTGCCGAAGAAGCCCCCGTTGCCGCCGTTGCATGCGCTGCCGGTCGCGCACGCACCCTCGAAAGTGGTGTAGGTGTAGCCGTTGCCGGCCAGGATGCCGGCATTGGGGTGATCGGCGGTGCCGTCGCCGAACAGCCAGACGTCGGCTGTGGCCGCGGCCTGGGCCCGGGCCGCTGGTGGCCGCCCGCCATTGGCCGCCGCTGCAGCGGCGCCCAGCCGGGCCGGGCGGGTCCTTGGGGGCGGGGGTGTCGATCCCAGTCGGTACGCCGCCGCTGCTGCGACGGACTGCGGGTTACCTCTGTTCGGGACGGCGACGGCCTGCGGGTTACCTCTGTGCGGGTTGCGGGCGGGCCGGGGGACGGACTGCGAGGCTGAAGCCCTCGCGGCGTTGTCTCCCGCGGAGTCCGTGGTGTCGGCCGAAGCCAGACCCGAACACCAGCCCACGGCTCCACCGATACCCAGAGCGATTGCCAGCCCACCCACGCGGCCCACGAACACAGCTGACAAGACCATTCCACACCCCCGCTTAGCCACAGCACCAACGAACTTGGCACGACAATAGCCGCGCCAGTTCCCCGTCGCTTGAACTTAGCGAACGTCTCGCCAACGGCCGGTGCGCTGGTCTGACACGCCGCGGTGCGTAGCAATTGATCCCAGGCGGCGTCAGTGAATGCCTTCGCCAGAGTCGGATCAAGTCACCAATTGGCGACAAGATGACCCTAATTAGACGGCGGACGCCGCCCGCCACCGCCTTCCGCGGATTGGACTACTTGTCGGGGGTGCCCACCGACCGCAGCCAGATGCTCGACTTGGTCGCGGGCATCGACGGCAAAAACGGGCCTCGGGCGCGCCCATTATGTGGGTGGTCGGCCGGTGGGACATCCAACTGAGTTCTTGCTAGCGAGCCGGTTGGACCTTCCGCCTCGGCCCGACCCGCTCTGGAACGTTTGTTAGTGGTTGGCGTTCCAGGCCGGGCAAAGATATCTGTATGCGTGGGTCGTGATCAGGTCGGAAATCCCATTTGCTGCGGGCGACTGTCCATAGGCTTGCATCTGGCAAGTGACGTATCCGGCTGAAATTAGTTCAGCATCGGTGCCGCGAACGC
Source organism: uncultured Actinomycetes bacterium (assembly GCA_903862565.1). Lineage (GTDB taxonomy): Bacteria > Actinomycetota > Actinomycetes > Mycobacteriales > Mycobacteriaceae > Mycobacterium. The sequence continues at coordinate 2,055 of CAIOYU010000203.1, forward strand.
CCATATCTGCTGCAAATCGTTTAACCCACGACAGAAAGGCGGCCTCATCCGCTGCAGAAGCCGGGCCAGCCGACGCTGAGGCTGCATCGGACAATCCTGCGGCAAGGAGAGCCATAAAAGCGGCAACCCCGGCAACAAATTTTCCCATACTTCCCCCTCACTCAAGCATTCTGCGTTCCCTCCAAGCACTGAAGTTTACGGTGGCCGTGGGGCTTTCGGTTGCGGATCGGAGAAGGCAGGACATAAGCCTCGCCCTGTGACTTTTGGTGAACCGGCGGGCATGCCGGTGTCTTGTAAGTGGTCTCTATTCCCACCGGAAATGATCGGGCCGGGCCTGTGGCTTGTTCTGTTCGGTATGCGTTCGTCTAGTCCACCGGTCAATCGGTCTACCAGCGAGGATCAGAGCCAATAGTCCTTGCTCGCCGCCCGGTGCGTGTCATGATGACCACTGGTTGGGGAGCTTGGCGGCAGCACTGGTATCTCGGTCTGGCCGCTCTTCTGGATTTCCTCGGATGGGACATCTTCGCCTCCGTCTTGATCGGCTCGTGGCGAGTAGCCCACGTGCCCATATTCAGGGAGATATTGAAGATGCGTGCAACGGCCTATGTGGGACGTGTTGGTGGTTTAGCGGTCGCTCTAGGGATCGGTGTCGCCACCGCTGGCCTCGGGGTGGCGTGGGCTGCCCCGGTTGACTCTGATTCCTCGGCGAGTGCGGATTCGGCGGCCTCAGCAGATTCCGGTGCCCAGGCACCCGCACCTCGCTCGCGCACGGCTCGCGCTTCACGACCGGCGAGGGACGTCGGGGGC
>CAIOYU010000204.1 GCA_903862565.1 uncultured Actinomycetes bacterium
ATCACCCCGGCGGTCCCGACGACGTTGTGGATCGTCTTGGTGCCCGCGCCGAACACCTGAGGCGAGACCGTCGAGAAGTAGTACTGGCTGTTGATCCACTGCGCGACCACCAGTGGCGCGGTCAGGATGGTCTCCAGCGCCGTGGCGTCGGGGTCGACTTCGGCGTCGTAGGAGTGCAGGAATGCCCTGCGCTGCAGGTCGATTCCCTGCGTCACCGAGCGCGGGGCAACGATGAAGAGCGCGTTGCCGGCCAGCCCCCATTCCGGGTACACCTGCGCCCAGTCCGATGACCGGGTGGCGACGTGCCGGGCAGCCCGGGCCGACGAGACCCCGGCAGGGGCGCCCGGCAGGACCTCGCAGCGTTCGGCCGCCAGCCCCGCACCGGCGCGAGCCAGATCACGACCAAGCCGGTCGACATCGTCGCGGTGACCCGACGGGACGAGGTGCAGATCGAGCAACGCGACCCGGTCGGTGGCGGTGTCGTGCTGGGCTGCCATGAACCACGTCTCGGCGGGAATGTCGATGCCCAGACCGCGCAGTCCGGCACGCACCAGTGGCCGGTTGAGGATGGCCACCGCCGTACGGGCGTTCGGCGCGCCGGACTGACCGCCGCAGGCGCCGCAGTCCAGGGACGCCTGGTACGGGTTGTTCTCGGTGCTGCTGCCGTGCGCACAGAACACCACCAGCCTGCCGAAGCCGCGGGTGAGGCCCATCGTGGTCAACGCGACCTGGGCGAACGTCACCTGATCGGTCTCCGGCATACCCGCCAGGTCGATCACGGCAGGGGCTTCGGGAGCGATGGCCTCCTGCAGCTTTCGCCGGACACCGGCGCTGGCAGCCGGCGCGAAGGTCTTGGCCGCCGACAGTGGCGCCGCGCCCCACCCAGCCGCCTCGGCCAGGGTGAAGGGTGCCGCCAGAGCCTCCTTGGCGGCGTGGAAGGCCGACTCGATGGCCGCCAACCCGGCGACGCCGCGGCGACGCCGGGCGGCCTGCGCAGCCGCACCGGGCGCGGGGCTCTCCCCGATCTCGTGGTTCGGCGAGATCAGCACCGGGCACAGATCGCTGGCAGCCCCGCCCAGGAAGTCGGTGTACCGGATGGCGACGGCGAAGAAGCCCGCGAAACCGAGAGTCTCGTAACCACCCAGTCCCTCCAGATGGCGACGGAGTCCCTCAGATCGGGTGTCGATGCACGTCACCACCTGGGTGTGGGCCGGTGCCGGGTCGACGGACCGGTGGGTCAACGCCGACAGCACCCCGTCCCGGTAGTGCGCCTCGAAGGCCATCTGCCACAGCATGTGTCGCGACGAGACCGGAAGGACGGCGAGAACTCTTGCCGCTGAGGCGATGTCATCGTCACTGGCCGGTCCCCAGTTGTAGACCGTGACCAGGTGGGCGGCACGCTGGCGGGCAGACTGCTGCGCTTCGACGGCTGTCTCCCCGGTCGCGCCGGCAGTGCCCTGGATCGGCCCGAGAAGTGCGCTTTCGTAGGTCAGCCGCATTGCCAGGTACTCCAGCAGATCGATTCCCTCGCCGCGGCCGCTGCACCACGCAATGTGTGCGGCCCACCCCGGCATCTTGGTGAGGTGCGCTTGCAGGTAGCCGATCCGCCCGTCCTCGGCGACCTCCAGGCGGGACAGGGCGTCCAGGATGGCGTCGTCGGGACGGCCGGGAGCCTGTCGCAACTGCCGGCGCACGCCGCGTGGCACCGAATGATCCGCAGGTGCAAGTGAGCGCCATGCGGCGTAGAACCCGCTCTCCCGGTTCGGCATCGGCCACGCAGCCGAACCGAAGAAGGCCGCGCACCATTTCGCCGCTTGAGCGTCGACGGTGGCGGCGACCACCGGGTCGATGAGCTCGGCCCGACTGCGGTAGCGGCGCGGCAGGGTCGGCGCCTCGACTCCGTAGAGCATGTCGGCGAGCAATACGTCCAGGGGACGGATCTCGTGGCCCCCGATACTCAGGATCGGCTGCTCGGCGAGATTCGGGAAGCGCTGGGACAGTACCCGTTCGACGTCGCTGTCGGTGATCCGACCGTCGCGGTGCATCGCCCGGAAGGCAGATTCGCGCAGCGTTCCCGGCATCCCGTAAAGGTCGGCCGAGCGCCGGATCGCCTGCTCGAAGGGCATGCCCTCCAGGCCCGCAAGGGGATTCACCGCGATGAAGGTTTCCAGCGGGTAGTGGGTCGGAACCGCGCGGGCAGCGAGGGCGATGTCGCTGCGCAGCCGTGCGCGCCGGCTGTCGGTGGTTTCAGTCGTGGTCATGAACGGACTCCTGTCATTACTGCTGCGGATGTCATTACTGCTGCGGATGATGTCGGCCGGACCGAGATGTGTCCGGCGGTAAGAGCGTTGGCGTACAGCGCACGGTGCACCCGACCGGCGGCCGGCAGTCGCAGGAAGACCGTCAGGGCCCCCAGTACCGCCAGTGAAGCGCCGGCGATCAGCCACACCGCACCAGCCGACAGCGTGGCCGGCGGCAGAACGGGGTCGATGAATGCGCTGAGGCTGGTGATGATTGCCACGTAGGCGACAGCGGCCGGGATCAGCAGCAGCGCGCCGCCGGCAACCCCGCCCACACCAGGTCGGCGCCGCAACCAGCCCTGCATCGCTGCGGCGCCGGTGACCCAGGCGAAGATCAGCAGGGCCTGTTCCGCGGCGTGCTCACCGGCGGGCATCGGGACGAGTGCCAGGGCGACCAGCAGAGCTACAGCCGGGACACCGGCGGCGGCAATGGCGCGCAGGACCCCGCCGAGCCTGCCCGGCTGGGCGGCCGCCGGTACCAACCGTGCGCGGCGGTGCTGGGCGATTGCCGAGCCGGAGGACAGGAACAGCGTGGACTTGTAGAAGCCGTGTGCGACCAGGTGGATGACGGCCGCGGCCCACAACCCCAGTCCGCAGGTCAGAATCATGAAGCCCATCTGTGCCGCTGTCGAATACACCAGTGCGCCTTTGACATCGGGCTTAACCAGCATGACCACTGCGCCGTAGATCATCGTGGCGGCGCCGGCCGCGATCGCCAGCAACCGGGCCAGATCGTCGGCAGCCAGGGGCGCGAGCCGGATGAGCAGGATTCCCCCGGCGTTGACGACACCGGCATGCAGGAGCGCTGAAACCGGCGTCGGGGCGGTGAGAGTGGCCGGCAGCCAGCGATGGAAGGGGATCTGGGCCGAACGCGAGAGCGCCGCAGTGACGATCAGCAGTGCCAGCACCGGGACCAGGGGTCCGCTGAACTGGCTGTCTTCGACCGCCCGAAGGTCGATACGCCCCCAGGTCGCGGTCGCCAGCGCCACCGCGGTCCACAGCGCCAGGTCCCCGACCGCGAACGCCGTCACGGTGCGGCGGACGCCGTCCCGAGCGGCAGGATTGTCGGGGTAGATGCTGAGGAGCAGACACAGCGCCACGCCTGCCGTGGTCCAGAAAATCGCTAGGGCAACAAGGGTTTCCGCTGTGATCAGGCCTGCCGATGCGGCGGTCAGCAGGCCGGCCCCGCCGGCGAACCAGGCCGCCCGCCGGTCACCGGCGAGGTAGCGCACCGCGAAGGCCTGGACGGTCGCACTGACGCCGAACACCAGAAGCAGCAGCACCACGGCCAGTCGGTCGGCCGCCAGTTCCAGTGGCCCGACGGTTGCCCGGATCACCTCCCCCCGCGCGACGGGCACCGATAGTGCCAGTACCAGAGCGAAGGCGATGCCGGCCGTCGTCGCACCGATCCGACCGATCGCGCGCGGGCTTCGCTTGCCCGCACCGAACGCGCCCAACCCGACCAGGAGTGGACCCACCACCAACGCCGATAGACCGAAACTCATGAACTCCACCATGCGAATCAAATTACATGTTTTCTAAAACCTGTGTCAAAAGTCATCTATCTGACCGCGGCGAGAGAGATCAAATGCCGCGACTTACCCCCCCTCTCGGGAAGTCCTGAAGTACCATTCAGGAATGACGGAGTGGACGTTCCTGACCAATCACGCCCACACGTTGCTCTGCATCGCCCGGGATCCCGGAATGCGACTACGCGACGTCGCCGAACAGGTGGGAGTCACCGAACGGGCGGCCCAGCGCATCGTGAGCGACCTCGTGGACGCCGGCTATCTGGACAGACTTCGGGAAGGACGGCGCAACAGCTACCGCGTGAAGTCCGATCGCCCCCTGCGGCACCCGGTCGAGCACGGCCACCACATCGGCGAGATCCTGACGGTCCTGCACGAACAGCAGCAGGACGCGGGCTAGCGTCCGTGGATCAGGCCCCGAAGACCCGCCCGACTACCGCTTTCGCCCGGCGGGTGACACGCAGATAGTTGTCCAGGAACTCCCCGCCGTCCCCGTCGGCCGACCCGGCGGCAAACGCCACAGCATTGAGCTGACGGCCCGGCCCGGGCAGCTGGTCGGTGGGCCTGCCCCGGACCAGGACCAGCGCGTTGCGGGCCCTCGTCGCGGTCAGCCAGGCCTCCCGCAACTGCGCGACGTCCTCCTGCGGGATCAGCTCGGCTTCGGCGATGGCGTCCAGTGCCTGCAACGTCGAGGTTTTGTGCAGTGCGGGAACCTCGTGGGCATACCGCAGCTGCAGCAGCTGAACAGTCCACTCCACGTCGGCCAGACCCCCGCGGCCCAGCTTGGTGTGCGTGTTGGGGTCCGCGCCGCGAGGCAGCCGCTCGGCGTCGACCCGGGCCTTGATCCTGCGGACCTCCTGCAGGGCCGCCGGCGAGGCCCCGCCCGCCGGATAGCGCACACGGTCGGCCAACTCCATGAACCGCGCGCCCAGGCCCGCATCGCCGGCGACGGGAGCGGCCCGCAGCAGCGCCTGCACCTCCCACGGTTGCGCCCACTGCTGGTAGTACGCCGCATAGGAGGCAAGGGTGCGCACCAGTGGCCCGTTGCGGCCCTCCGGCCGCAGGTTGGCGTCGACGTCCAGGGGCGGATCGTCGCTCGGCCTCGCGAGCAGGGCGCGCAACTGCTCGGCCACCGAGACCGACCACTTGACTGCCCGGGTCTCGTCGGCGCCGTCGACCGGGTCGCAGACGAACATGACGTCGGCGTCGGAGCCGTAGCCCAGTTCACCGCCGCCGAGGCGGCCCATCCCGATGACCGCGATCCTGGCCGGGGCCGGCCCGGTCCCCGCCCGGATCACCGCCTCCAGCGCACATTGCAGCACCGCCACCCAGACCGAGGTGAGTGCCGTGCAGACCTGCTCCACAGTGAGCATGCCGAGCAGGTCCGCCGACGCCACCCGGGCCAGTTCGCGGCGGCGCAGGGTGCGAGCGGCGGCGATCGACCGCGCCGGGTCGGCGTGCCGGCCGGCCGAGGCGATCAGGGCGTGGGCGACCCCTTCCGGTTCGACGTCGAGAAGCTTGGGGCCGGTCGGGCCGTCGGCATAGGACTGGATGATCTCCGGTGCGTGCATCAGCAATTCCGGGACATAGGCCGACGTGCCCAGCACCCGCATCAACCGCTTGGCCACTGCGCTCTCGTCCCGCAGGGTGGCCAGGTACCACCGCTGATCGGCCAGCGCCTCGCTGATCCGCCGGTAGGCCAGCAGCCCGCTGTCGGGGTCGGGGGTGTCGGACAGCCAGTCCAGCAGCCGGGGCAGCAGGACCGCCTGCACCCTTCCGCGCCTGCCGCTGGAGTTGACGAGTGCCCCGAGGTGGGTCAGCGCGCTTTGCGGACCCTCGTATCCGAGTGCGGCCAACTGCCGTTCGGCCGCGTCGGTCGACATGCCGTGGGTGAAGCCCACCGCCGTGCCCACCGACTCCAGCAACGGCTGGTAGAACAGCTTGGCGTGCAGTTTCGAGACCCGCAGGTTCTGCCGCTTGAGCTCGTCGCGTAGGACCCCGAGCGCGTCGTGGGTGCCATCGGGCCGCACGTGCGCGGCGCGGGCCAGCCACCGCAGTCCCTCGTCGTCGTCCGCCGGGGGAAGGAGGTGAGTTCGCTTGAGCCGCTGTAACTGCAGCCGGTGCTCGAGCAGCCGGAGAAATTCGTAGGAGGCGGTCAGGTTCGCCGAGTCATCGCGCCCCACATAGCCGCCAGCACCGAGCGCGGCCAGCGCATCGACGGTCGAGGCGACGTGCAGTGAGTCGTCGGTGCGGCCGTGCACCAGTTGGAGCAACTGGACGGCGAACTCGACGTCGCGAAGGCCTCCGGTGCCCAGCTTGATCTCGCGGTCACGCACATCGGCAGGGACCAGCGACTCGACGCGACGCCGCATCGCCTGAACCTCGGGTACGAAATCCTCACGCTTGCAGGCGTTCCAGACCATGGGCATCAGAGCGTCCAGGTAGCGCTGGCCCAGTTCGGCATCCCCGACCGCGGGCCGTGCCTTGAGTAGTGCCTGGAACTCCCAGGTCTTCGCCCACCGCTGGTAGTAGGCGATGTGCGATTCGAGGGTGCGTACCAGCGCACCCGCCTTGCCCTCGGGCCGCAGTGCGGCGTCGACTTCGAAAAAGGCTTCCGAAGCCAGCCGCATCATCTCGCCCGCGACCCGCATGGTGACCGGCTCGGCGTTCTCGCCCACGAAGATCACGTCGACGTCACTGACGTAATTCAGTTCCCGCGCACCACATTTGCCCATCGCAATAACGGCCAGGCGGGGTGGCGGGGCGTCTTTGCACACCGTCGCGACGGCCACCTGCAACGCAGCGTCGAGGGCGGCATCGGCAAGGTCGGCGAGGTGCGCCCCGACCGTGGGGAACTGCAGCACCGGTTCGTTCTCGACGGTGGGAGCAAGATCCAACGCGGCCAGGATCATCAACTGGTCGCGGTAACAGGTACGAAGCGCAGGCGCGATAGTGCTTGGCACCGTGCCGAATTCGTCGATGCAATCCGAGAAGGCACGGCGCAGTCCGACGGGTGAGGGCAGGGACACCTCGCCCTGGAGCCGACGCCACGAGTGCGGGTTGGCCACCAGGTGATCGCCGAACGCCAGCGATGAGCCGACGACGCCGAACAGCCGGCCCCGCAGCGACTTGTCCGCAAGCAGCGCAGCGTCGAGTTCCCGCCAGCAGGCCTCCGATCCACCGGCCCCGAGCGCCTCCGACAACCGCACCATGGTCCGCAGCGCGATGTCGGCGTCCGGCGCACGCGACAGCGACCAGAGCAACTCGACATGGGAGTCGCTGGCCCAGCCGAGCCTGGCCAGATCACCCGGGGCGGAGCGCTCGACCAATCCCAGTCGGCCGACGCCGGGCACCCTCGGACGCCGCGTTACGGGTTTGGCCGCGCTGCCCGATGAAGTTGGACGGTCCACGCCCAGACGCTACAGCGCCAGGTACTTCTTCAATTCGAAGGGAGTCACGTTGGCGCGGTACTCCTCCCACTCGGCGCGCTTGTTACGCAGGAAGTAGTCGAAGACATGCTCCCCGAGTGCCTCGGCGACGAGTTCGGACTTCTCCATCTCGACCAGGGCCACGCCCAGACTCGACGGCAGTTCGCGGTACCCCATCGCCCGGCGTTCTTCCGGCGTCAACGTCCAGACGTTGTCCTCGGCCTGGGGCCCCAATTGGTAGTTCCGCTCGATGCCGCGCAACCCGGCGGCCAGCAGCACCGCGAACGTCAGGTACGGATTGCAGGCGGAGTCGGGGCTGCGCACCTCGATGCGGCGGGAGGCGGCCTTGCGCGGGGTGTACATCGGCACCCGCACCAGGGCTGAGCGGTTGGCCGCTCCCCAGGAGGCCGCCGTCGGCGCCTCTCCGCCGTGCACCAGACGCTTGTAGGAGTTCACCCACTGGTTGGTCACGGCGCTGATCTCGGTGGCGTGCTCAAGGATTCCGGCGATGAACGATTTGGCCACGTTGGACAGTTGCAGCGGGTCATCGGCGCTGTGGAAGGCGTTGGTCTCGCCCTCGAACAGGCTGATGTGGGTGTGCATCGCCGAACCGGGGTACTCGGCGAACGGCTTGGGCATGAAGGACGCTCGGACACCCTCGGCGAGAGCGACCTCCTTGACGACGTAGCGGAACGTCATCACGTTGTCGGCCATGGACAGCGCGTCGGCGTAGCGCAGGTCGATTTCCTGCTGACCCGGCGCGCCCTCGTGGTGGCTGAACTCGACCGAGATGCCCATCTGCTCGAGGGCGTCGATGGCGTGGCGGCGGAAGTTGGGCGCCGAGTCGTGGACGGCCTGGTCGAAGTAGCCGCCGTTGTCCGCCGGCACCGGAACCGAACCGTCGTAGGGCCCCGGCTTGAGCAGGAAGAACTCGATCTCGGGGTGTACGTAGCAGGAGAACCCCAGATCGCTGGCCTTGGCCAACTGCCGCCGCAGCACGTGGCGACTGTCGGCCCAGGACGGGGAACCATCGGGCATCGTGATGTCGCAGAACATCCGCGCCGAATGATGCTCGCCGCCACTGGTAGTCCAAGGCAGCACCTGGAATGTCGAGGGATCCGGGCGTGCGACGGTGTCGGACTCGAAGACCCGGGCAAACCCTTCGATCGAGGATCCGTCGAAGCCGATCCCCTCCTCGAAGGCACCCTCGAGTTCGGCGGGGGCGATCGCCACCGACTTCAGGTATCCGAGCACGTCGGTGAACCACAGCCGAACGAAGTGGATGTCGCGTTCCTCCAGCGTGCGCAGCACGAATTCCTTCTGGCGGTCCATCAGCCGAGCGTAAGCAGCCGCTGTTAATTCCGTGTTACACAGACGGTGCCTGCCGATGTCTGATTGCGACGTGTTTTCGCAGGCGAATGGGCGCGGAAAACGGCGCGTTCGTCGGCGCCGAAGCTGCTAGCGTCCATTCAGCAAAGGAGTCGCAATGATCAAGCAGATGCTCAGCGCCGCAGCAATCGTCGGGGCACTGGCCAGTGCCACTGCGTTTCCGTCCCAGGCAACGACCACCGACCCCACCCCGTCACCGTATTGTGCCGGCGACGATCCGGGTGACCTCCTGAACGGGGTCACCTGTCAGGAGCAGGTCAACCCGAGTTCGGTCGGCGAGACACCCGACCCCCGCCCATCAAGCCCACCCCCTGGAGACAACCTGCCGGGTGGCGGTAACGGCGGTGGCCCCGGAGGCCCCGGCGGCAATGGCGGCGGCTCCGGCGGCAACGGACCCCGGTAAGTCCGCGTCACCGCGCCGTGAGCATCGCCACCCCGAGCGGTGCTCTCTTCGGCCGAGTACTCGGCTCCGCCATACCGTCGATGTGCCGGAGCAGACGAGCCACACCGTGCACAATCGCCAACTGCGACAGTCCGAGAAGGAGAACCGGCCACACCAGGCCGGCGACTAGAGCCAGCAGAATCGTGCTGCCGACTCCGGTGTCGACCCGGAAGCGCCGGCCCGCGGCGAACGCCGCGAGCGCCGCCACGAGCGCCGTCACGACGTAGAGAGCGATGGGTGAAACGATCCAGTCCATCAGGGTCCTCCTTTGCGCCATTCCCGATACGCGAATCGTATATCAGGTATTACGTATCGTCTACCTCTCGGTCATGAGTGCCCTGTCCCACGGACAGATGGTGCGAGTGAAGGAATGGGAGGGGTATGGCGAACCCCGCCGGCGCAGACGGCGCTGCTTCGGAAACGTGGTCACCGGCGGATAGCCCGATAGTGCTATCCGCCGGAGTGACTGCCCTTCAGCAGCGCAAGTTTCCCGGCACGACATGGTCGACGATGTAGCGCGTCACCGTGCGGTCGACGCAGGAGTCCCCCGCGAAGACCGCCGTGTGCTGGGTGCCGTCGTAGGTGATCAGGGGCGCGTGTAACTGGCGGGCCAGGTCGACCCCGGCGGCGTACGGCGTAGCCGGGTCGTGGGTCGTCGACACGACGACGACGCTGCCCACCGGGGCTGCGGAGGCGGTGTGCGGCTGCGACGTCGAGGGAACCGGCCAGAACGCGCACAGATCCCGTGGGGCGAATCCGGTGAAGACGCCGTAGGACAGGAACGGCGCACGGATCCGGCTTTGGCGGTCCGCTTCGACCCAGATCGCCGGATCGGTGGGCGTCGGGCCGTCGACGCAACGGATCGAGTTGAACGCATCCTGGCCGTTGTTGTAGTGACCGTCCTCGTCACGGCCCTGATAGTCGTCGGCGAGCAGCAGCAGGTCGCCGGCGTCGGTTCCACGCTGCAGGCCGCGCAACCCGCTGGTCAGGTATTTCCAGTACTGCGGGGTGTAGAGCGCGTCGACCGTCCCGGTCACCGCGTCGGCATAGCTCAGGCCGCGTGGATCGGCCGTGTAACCGGGCTTGACCACCAGTGGGTCGACCAGTTGGTGATACCGGTTGACCCACTGGGCCGGGTCGGTTCCCAGCGGGCAGTTCGATGACTTCGCGCAGTCCGCGGCGTAGTCGGTGAAGGCCACCTGGAAGCCGGCCATCTGTTCGATGACGGCTTCCACCGGATTCTGGACGGGATCGATCGCACCGTCGAGAACCATCGTGCGGACCCGGTTCGGGAACCGTTCGATGTATTCGGTACCGAGGTCGGTGCCGTAGCTGTAGCCGAGATAGTTGATCTGCTCCTCGCCCAGCGCCTGGCGGACGACATCCATATCCCTTGCAGCAGAAGCGGTTCCGGCGTTTGCCAGGAACTCCTTGCCCATCCGTTCCAGGCAGCCCGCGACCAGGGTCCGGCTGAGTTTCTCTATTGCGGCAACCCCGGCCTGGCTGTAGTCGACCATTGGCTCGCGCCGCCACGCGTCGAACTCGGCGTCGCTGCGGCAGCGCAGTTGCGGTGTGGAATTACCGACGCCACGGGGGTCGAAACCCACCAGGTCGAAGTGCTCGGCGATGGCGGTTTCGCCGATCGTGTCGGACAGGTTGACCACCGCCTCGACCGCCGACGCCCCCGGGCCACCGGGGTTGAGCAACAGCACGCCCGTCCGCTGGCCGGTCGCCGGAATCTTGATCACCGCGAGGTGGGCCTGCGCCCCCGACGGGTTCGCGTAGTCGATCGGTACCGGGACGGTGGTGCACTGGGCGGTGGGCAGATAAGCGTCGGTGACGATCCGGTCGCAACTTCCCCACACCGGAGCCGAGGCCGCCGCCTGACCGGGCGCAGCCGAGGCCGGTCCGGCCGGAACGCTGACCACCAGCGCGGCGAAGAGCAACCCAGCAGCCACAACAGGGCCGGATCGACCCGCGCATTCCATGGACGCAATCGTGGCACGGCAAGCACCGCCGCAGCGGTGTCGAACGGTCACACCTCGGTCTCGGAAAAGCGGCAGTTTCAGCAGGTAGCGCCGGTGGGCGGCATCTTCAGGTCGATCAGGTAGGCCGAGACGTAGTCGTCCACGCACTTCTCGCCCTGGAACGCCACGGTGTGCTGGGTTCCCTTATAGGTCAGCAGCGATCCGCCGAGTTGCTTGGCCAGGTCCACGCCGGCCTGATACGGCGTCGCCGGGTCACCGGTTGTGGAGATCACCATCACCGGCGGCAGGCCGGGGGCTGATGCGACGTGCGGTGCACTGGTGGGCGATACCGGCCAGAACGCGCAGGTGCTCAGCGGCGCATTGCCGGTGAACTTCCCGTAGCTCATGAACGGGGCGACCTCCCGCATCCGCTTGTCCTCCGCGACGACCTTCTCGCGGTCGGTCACCGGAGGCTGGTCGACGCAGTTCACCGCGACGCGGGCGTCGGTGGCATTGGTGTAGTGGCCCTGGGCGTCGCGTCGCATGTACATGTCGGCCAGCGCCAGCATGGTGTCGCCGCGGCCCTTGGTCAGCTCGGTCAGCCCCTGGGTCAGATGCCGCCACAGGTTCGGCGAGTACAGCGCCATGATGGTGCCGACAATCGCGTCGCTGTAGCCCAGGCCGCGCGGATCGCGGGTGCGAATCGGCTTGTCCACCAACGGGTCCACCAGACTGCGGTACACCTCGACGGCCTTGGCGGGGTCATCGCCCAACGGGCAGTCCGACTGCTTTGCGCAGTCGGCGGCGTAGTCGTTGAACGCCTTCTGGAACGCCTCTGCCTGGTCGATGTCGGCCTGGATCGGGTCGGCGTTGGGGTCGACGGCGCCGTCGAGGATCATCGCGCGGACCTTGTCGGGGTACGCCTCGGCGTAGGCGGCGCCGATCCGGGTTCCGTAGGAGTAGCCGAGATAGTTCAGCTTGTCGTCGCCGACGGCGGCCCGCAGTTGGTCGAGATCCTTGGCCACGTTGGCGGTGCCGACGTTGGCCAGGAACTCAGGGCCCATCTTGTCGACGCAGCGCTGGATGAACTCCTTGGTCAGGCTTTCGATGTGCGCCACGCCTTCTGGGCTGTAGTCGACCTGCGGGTCGGCGCGAAGTCGGTCGTTGTCGGCGTCGGAGTTGCACCACAGCGCCGGGGTCGAGGCGCCGACGCCGCGGGGATCGAAACCGACCAGGTCGA
>CAIOYU010000205.1 GCA_903862565.1 uncultured Actinomycetes bacterium
AGGTGATGACCGCCGGCCAGCTCACGCCGGTGAAGCAGTCGTCCCATGGCCCTTCGGGAATCGGTACGACGGTGCCGTCCGGGATGCCGGCGGGGTCGCGGCGCAGCATGCCGGCGGCCTCGAAGGTGAGCCGAGCGGGGGGCCCGTCACCGATGACGCAGGGAAACCAGGGATGCCATCCGATGGTCACCGGAAACGGCTGCTCGTCGGCATGCACTTCGACCCGTTGCGCCAGCGCGTCGGGGCCCAAGACAATCTCCTGGAGCACGTGGCCTCCGAATGGCCACCGCCCGTCGAGGTCACATCGGAGAACTACCTGATCCTCGCCGGCATCGAGCACCTGCCACGGTCGGTCCATGACCAGCCCGTGCCCAGCATGCGGATGTGTGCGGTCGGTCGGCAGCCGGTAGGTCCGGCCCTCGAATTGCATTGCCCCAGCCCGGATCCGTCCGGCCCACGGCGCCATGACGAACGAGCCGTGCTCAACGACGCTGTGGCCACTGACGGCCAGCAGTTCCCGGCCCGCCACCTGCAGCGAACTGATCCGGCCGCCCGACTGTGGATCCACGACCGCGGTCGCGCGGCCAGCAGCGAGTTTCACAGTCGACTCAGCCCCCCTTGCGGACGCGGACGTGCGGATCACCGCCGACGACGCATCAGTGCCCCAGCCGGGGTGCCTCGGCACTGTCGATGTGATGCAGAACCTGAATCGGCCGGAGCTTGGCCCACCCCAGAAAGATTCCGGAGACGATCAGCAGAAAGATCCCTGCCCAGAGGTTGGCGTTGACCCCGCCGGTCTTCTGCAGTTCGGTATCTCCGAAGAGGCCCATGGCTGTCAGGATGATCCCGTACAACCCCAGCAGGGTGCCGATGAAGTTGCGGATGTCCAATGCTCCGGCGGAGCGGGTCGCGGGAGTCTGCTGATTCTGCGTTGACATGTCAGCCCTTTCTCAGATGAGGATGTTGAGGACGACGACCATGGACAGGGAGACAAGGGCCAGCGGGACGGTCCGCCGGTACCACGGCATCGTGGCCTCCTGCGGATCGCGGAGTTCCTCTTTCGGGGTTTCGGAGTAGACCAGGCCCCGCAGTTCGGATTCCGGTTTCGGCTCGGTGAACATCGAGACGATCACGCTCACGATCACGTCCACGACGAACGCCGTACTCGCGGCGACGAATGCCAAGCCTTGCCCGGGAAGCTGGAAGACGCCGACAAGATTGGGATTGCCCAAAACCCACACGGTGATGGCGGCCAGCGTGCCGGCGACCAGGCCAGCCCAGCCGGCCGTCGCGGTCATCCGCTTCCAGAACATGCCCAGGATGAAGGTGGCGAACAGGGGCGCATTGAAGAAACCGAAGAGCGTCTGGATGTAATCCATGATGTTGCTGAAGTTGCCGGCGATCAACGCGGTGAACATGGCGATGACGGTCGCGACGACCGTGGCGACGCGGCCGACCGACAAGTAGTAGTGGTCGGGCTTGTCCTTGACGACGTATCGCTGCCAGAGGTCGTAACTGAACACCGTGTTGAACGCCGACACGTTGGCCGCCATGCCGGCCATGAACGCGGCGAGCAGGCCGGCGATCGCCAGGCCGAGCAAGCCGTTCGGCAGGACATCTCGCATGAGCAGCAGCAGGGAGTCGTTGTAGGTGACGCCCTTGCCGGAAGCGCCCCCCGGCGGTGCTCCGCCGTTCTTCAGCGCTGCGATCTCCGGCACGAGAACAGCGGCGATCATTCCCGGCAGGATGACGATGAAGGGCACCAACATCTTTGGGAACGAGCCGATGATCGGGGTCTTGCGCGCGGCCGACATGGACTCCGAAGCCATGGCCCGCTGAACCTCCACGAAGTTGGTGGTCCAGTAGCCGAAGGACAGCACGAACCCAAGTCCGAACACGATGCCCACCACCGAGAGCAGGGGGGAGTCGAAGCCGGACAGTGCATTGCCCGGCCAGGAGTGCAGCTGCTGATCAGCTGGAGTGATGCGCGGATTGACAGCCGCCGCGGAGGTGATCTTCTCTTTCAGGCCGGAGTAACCGCCCACCCGGTTCAGGCCGAGGATGGTCAACGGCACCAGCGCCGCGACGATCACGAAGAACTGCAGGACCTCGTTGTAGATGGCGGCGGACAACCCGCCCAGCGTGATGTAGGAGAGCACGATGGCTGCGGACACCACCAGGGCCACCCACTGCGGCCAGCCGAGAAGGGCTTTGATGATCGAGGCCAGCAGATAGAGGTTCACCCCGGCGACCAGCAGCTGTGCCACCGCGAAGGACAGGGCGTTGACCAGATGGGCCCCGGTGCCGAACCGCCGCAGCATGAACTCCGGGACCGACCGGACTTTGGAGCCGTAGTAGAACGGCATCATGACGACGCCGAGGAACAACATGGCGGG
>CAIOYU010000206.1 GCA_903862565.1 uncultured Actinomycetes bacterium
GCATCGACGAACGAAATCCCTTTCTTGGCAAGGAGTTCCGCGTGGGGACCGTCTTCGGTGAAACGTGAGTTTCCACCGTCGACCACCACATCCCCCGCCTCAAGTACGTCGGCCAGGGCGGTGATGGTCTCGTTGGTGATCGGTCCCGACGGCACCATCACCCACACGGCCCGTGGCGCGGACAGCGCGTCAGCCAGGCCGGCCAGGCTGGGCACGTCGGATACCTCGGGGCGCGGGTCATACCCGATGACCTCGTGACCACCTTCGCGGAGGCGCTCCCGCATGTTGAAGCCCATTTTGCCCAGACCCACCAAACCTAGTTGCATCGCTGCGACCTCCTTGAGAATCGACGGAATCCGGCTAGCCCGGCAGGCGAACCGGCATCAACAGGTACACGTAATCTGTGTGCACCGCAGGGAATGGTCCAAGACCATCCGCAGCGCCGTTGTCACCGGTGGGCCGCAGCACCGCGGGCTTGCTCGGCGTGGTGAATCCGAAGGTCACCCGGTCGGAGTGCAGTGAGGCCAGGCCATCGGTGAGATACCCCGGGTTGAAGGCGATGGTCAGCGGTTCACCGACGAAGTCGACCGTGAGGTCCTCCTCGGCCTGGCCAACGCCGTCCGCCCCGCCCGCGGACAGATGCAGTACGCCGTCGCTCAATTCCATGCGAACCTGCGCCCCGCGATCGGCGACCAGGGCCACGCGCTTGATGGCCTCGGTCAGCTCAGCCACCCCGATGGTGGCCAGTGCCGTGTGTTCGGCGGGGAGCAGTTGACGGAATTTGGGGAATTCGGTGTCGAGCAGCCGAGTGGTGCTTCGCTTCCCCCCGCTTCGAATCCCGAGCAGGCGGTCCTCGCCGACGGCGGCCCCGGTGCCCAGGGCCAGGTGAACGTCAGTTCCGGCCGTCACGGACTTGGCGGCCTCGGCCAACGTCTTGGCCGGGACGAGGACGGCGGCGTCGACGTCGGGAGAACTGGTCGACCAGTTCAATTCGCGTACCGCGAGCCGGAAACGGTCGGTGGCCGCCAGCACCAGGGCGTCGCCGGTGATTTCCACGCGAATACCGGTCAGCATCGGCAGGGTGTCGTCACGACCGGCCGCCACGGCGACCTGCGTGACGGCCTCGGTGAAGACGTCGGCCCCCACCACACCGGTCTCCGCCGGCAGTGACGGCAACGCCGGATAGTCCTCGACCGGCATCGCAGGCAGTGAGAATTTGGCACTGCCGCACGTCAGGAGCACGCGGTTGCCGTCGACGCTGACGTCCACCGGCTTGGGGGGAAGTGCCCTGGTGATGTCGGACAGCAGTCGACCGGAGACCAAAACCGTTCCGAAAGAAGCGATTTCGGCCGGAACGACAACCTCGCTGGACACGTCGTAGTCGAACCCGGCGATGGTCAGGCCGTCCTCGGAGCCGGTGATCAGCACGCCGGCCAGCACGGGAATCGTCGGCCTGGTGGGCAGACTGCGGGCAACCCAGGCCACGGCGTCGGCGAAGTCCTCGCGGACCAGCCGAAACCTCAACTCAGAGCCAACCGTCGTGGTCGCCACGTTTCATTCGTCCCTTCATTGCACGGATGGAGAACCGCGACCGACAGCAGCGGGGCGGCATCCGATGAACAACCGTAGAGCGTCGGCCACCATCTTGAAGGTTATTCGAGGCGGGGGACAAGCCGGCGAGGTGAGCGACTGACCAGCACGGGAGGGCGTCGTCGAGCGGGTTTCCCCAGGGTGCTTCTTCTAGGAGAAATAACAGAGGTATCAAACCGCAGTAGTAATAGGTCCTGTGCAAGATGTGGATCAATCCAGCGCGATGCTGGTAGACGCGGTGTGGGGCTGTGGATGGGGTGTGGATGGTTGGGGACAGATTCAACCCGGGTTGTGGAGAAGCAGCCGTTGTCCACGAGTGCCTCTCCGTGGTCGGCCGGCTATCCGACGGTTGTCCACACGCTGCGCACAGAGCCGGCACGGTAACCACTGATACCGGTGTGACCAAAGTTTTTCGACGACCTGTCCCGCCACCGCGTGTCGGGTAGCGCGTGTCAGTGCTTGGAGCGCTGGCGGATGCGGGTGGTGAGTTCCTTGACGTGATCGAAGACCTCGCGTCTGGAGGCCATTTCGTTGAGGATCTTCCGCTGCGCGTACATGACTGTGGTGTGGTCGCGGCCGAATGCCTGGCCGATCTTGGGTAGGGACAGATCGGTGAGTTCGCGGCAGAGATACATGGCTATTTGTCGGGATTGCGCCAGGGCCCGTGTCTTCCCGGGTCCGCGGAGTTCCTCGACGGTGGTGTCGAAGTATTCGGCGGTGGCGGCCATGATCATCGCGGCGCTGATCTGGATGGTGCCCGCGTCGGCGAGAAGGTCGCGCAGCACGATCTCGGCCAGGGCGGTGTCGATCGGCGTGCGGTTCAGTGAGGCGAATGCGGTCACCCGGATCAGGGCGCCCTCGAGTTCGCGGATGTTGCGCTCGACGCTGCCGGCGATGAGTTCGAGCACGTCATCGGGAACGGCCAGACGTTCCATCTGGGCTTTCTTGCGCAGAATGGCGATGCGGGTCTCGAGTTCAGGTGGCTGGACATCGGTGATCAGTCCCCACTCGAATCGGGTCCGCAAGCGGTCTTCGAGGGTGGCCAGTTGTTTGGGCGGCCGGTCGGAGGAGATGACGATCTGTTTGTTGGCGTTGTGCAAGGTATTGAAGGTATGGAAGAACTCCTCCTGGATACCTTCCTTGCCTTCGATGAACTGGATGTCGTCGACGAGGAGCACGTCGATGTCGCGGTAGCTGCGTTTGAAGGCGACCTTGCGGTCATCGCGCAGTGAGTTGATGAAGTCGTTGGTGAATTCCTCGGTCGAGACGTACTTGACGCGCATCCCGGGAAACAGGCGTTGGGCGTAGTTTCCGGCGGCGTGGAGTAGATGGGTCTTGCCCAGACCAGACTCACCCCAGATGAAAAGTGGGTTGTAGGCACGCGCCGGAGCCTCGGCGATGGCGAGGGCGGCCGCGTGGGCAAAGCGGTTGGAGGCGCCGATGATGAAGGTTTCGAAGGTGTAGCGCCGATTGAGGCTGGTCCCGGGAGCATCGCCGGAGGCATCCGGCCGTGGCTTTTCGGTGAAGTAACTGGGCCAGCTGTCGCGGGCGCTCGCCATCGCCTCGTGGTCCTCGTCGACTTCGTCGGCGTCGTGGTCGCTGTGCCCCGGGTGATCGTCGGGATCGCCCTCGGAGAGATCGGACGGCGGTTCGATCCGGACACCAAGTTCGATGCGCTGTCCGAGGCGGCGGGTGAGGGCCTCTACGATGGGGCCTCGAAGGTGTCGCTCAATCTCGCTGTGCACGTAGGGATTTGGAACCGACAGCAGCGCGAAACCTTCAGCGATGGTCAATGGCCGGACCAATTTCAGCCATGCTCGTTGCTGCGCCGTCAGCGGGCTGGCCGCGGCGTCACCGTTGAGTTCGGCGAGAACGGCACTCCAGACCGAGGCGAAGTCGGCCCCCGGATCACCGGTCAACGACGCACCCCCCTGAGTCGGTACCGCGTGGCGTGCTGTAGGCCCCGCAGTCGGCTGTCCACAGCGTTATCCACAACTGTGTACAGATTAGGGTGTGCTGGCACCGCTTCATAGTGCTGCTTCGTTATCCGGTCGGTATCCGATTTCGCGAAAAACCGGCAAGTGGTCTTGGCTCTGATCGGTCGAGGCTATATCAGGGTGAGAATCAAGGTCTAAATCGGTGTCTACGGTCGGCTCCAAATTTTGCTCGCCAGAAGCTAACAGGTTTGGGTCAGCGTGCCAACCAGTTTCGGAGACCCTTTTCGTCCCGCGTGATGCGGCGAACTACGGGGTGCGGTTTGACCTGCGCAAGCCACGTCAGTACCCTCGAACAGTCGCCCGAACGTCGGCGATACGGCAGCGACCGCGAGGTTGCGGGACCGCGCCGGATACCAGCGGAGCTTAGACAACGTAGGCGCCTCGCCCCGGGATTGATGGGGTTGTGTCTGCACACTGACGAGGAGACGACAGCCGTGGCCAAGGGCAAGCGGACCTTTCAGCCGAACAACCGGCGACGGGCAAGGGTTCATGGTTTTCGCCTGCGGATGCGCACCCGGGCCGGACGGGCGATTGTGTCCGGCCGGCGCGGCAAGGGCCGCCGCAAGCTGACTGCCTGATCGCGGCACGCGCACGTGTTGCCGGCCCAGTACCGGATGACACGGTCTGCGGAGTTCGGCACCACCGTCAAGCGTGGGGTTCGAGCGGTGCAGCCGGACATTGTCGTGCACGCCCGACGAGATCCCTCCGACGGGGGTCCACGGATCGGGTTCGTCGTGACCAAGGCGGTCGGCAATGCGGTGGAACGACACCGTGTCACCCGGCGCCTTCGGCATGTGGTGCACAGCGTCATCCCCGATCTGAATCCGGCCGACCGCATCGTGATCCGTGCGCTGCCCAGCAGTAACTCGGTTCAGTCAGCCAGGCTGGAGCAGGAGCTTCGAGCCGGTGTGAGGCGGACGCGGGAGTTGATGGAGCGGGTCCGGTGAGCTCACCGACTCCGCGGTGGCCGGCTCGGATGCTCATCAACGCGATCGAGATCTACCGCACCATGGTTTCCCCTCTGAGGCCACCGTCGTGTCGGTTCATGCCGACGTGCAGTCAGTACGCAGTCGACGCGGTGACTGAGTATGGCCTTGTCCGTGGTGGCTGGCTGGCGGTGGTCCGGCTGGTGAAGTGCGGTCCGTGGCACCGCGGGGGATGGGATCCGATACCCGAGCGCCACCCCCTATCAGAACGGCCACTGGCCGACGACGGCATGGAACCGGAACTCAGGAGCATGAATGTTTAACTGGTTCAGTCTGGACTACATCTACTACCCGGTCTCGGGGATCATGTGGCTCTGGTACAAGCTCTTTGCGCTGTTCCTCGGGCCGGCCAGTTTCTTCTCCTGGGCACTATCGGTGATGTTCCTCGTCTTCACCCTGCGCGCCCTGCTCTACAAGCCCTTCGTTCGGCAGATCCGAACCACCAGGCAGATGCAGGAATTGCAGCCGCAGATCAAGGCGCTACAGAAGAAGTACGGCAAGGACCGCCAGCGGATGGCGCTGGAGATGCAGAAACTTCAGCGCGAGCACGGGTTCAACCCGATCCTGGGTTGCCTGCCCATGCTGGCGCAGATCCCCGTTTTCCTGGGGCTGTATCACGTGTTGTCCTCCTTCAACCGGACTCAGGTCGGGTTCGGCCGGCTCGGTCTGTCCGTGGAAGAGAACCGGGCGCTGGGCAACTATGTCTTCAGCGCCTCCGACGTCGGAAACTTCCTGGCCGCCAACCTCCACGGCGCCCCGATCGGCGCATCGATGACTCAGAGCGTCGGACTGGAGGCGTTCACCGTCTTCAGCCGAACGGCGGTGGCAGCGGTTTCGATCCCGCTGATGATCCTGGCCGGCGTTGCCACCTACTTCAACAGCCGGGCGTCGATCTCGCGACAGAGTCCGGAAGCGGCCGCCAATCCACAGACCGCGATGATGAACAAGCTCGCGTTGTACGTCTTCCCGCTGGGCGTCGTCGTCGGTGGCCCGTTCCTTCCGATCGCCATCATCATCTACTGGGTGGCCAACAACATCTGGACCTACGGCCAGCAGCACCTCGTCTTCGGCAAGATCGAGAAGGAAGAGGAAGCCAAGAAGGAAGAGGCCCTCGCTCGCCGCGCCGCCAACGCGCCGGCCCCGGGAGCCAAGCCGGTCAAGGGCCGCAAGAACGTGGAGAGCCGATTGGTCGACGATTCGGTCGTCGGGGACGCACCCGGAGAGCCTGAGGCCGCGTCCGGCGACGAGGCCATCGACAACGGACCAAACACCCAGGGCGGTACCGGCACACCAGGTGCGGTATCCCGGACGCCCAAGCCGGGAGCCCGGCCCAAAAAGCGCAAACGTTGACCGGACGTCGATCCGGCCGAAAGTAGGGAGAACGACGACATGACTGATACCGAAGCTCAGCACGCAGCGGATATCGAATCCGATATCGAGGCCGTGGCCGAGGTTGTCACCGAGGCCGTGACTGAGGGTGCGCCCGAGACCGGTTCGAAGAGCCGTAAAGAGGAGCAGGAAGAGCGACTCGTCGCCGAGGGTGAGATCGCCGGGGACTATCTCGAAGAACTGCTGGACCTGTTGGACTTCGACGGGGACATCGACCTCGACGTCGAAGGCGACCGCGCGATAGTGAGCATCGACGGCGGCGAGGACCTCGCGAAGTTGGTCGGTCGCCGGGGCGAGGTGCTTGATGCCCTGCAGGAGCTGACCCGCCTCGCCGTCCACCAGAAGACCGGAGAACGCAGCCGGCTGATGCTGGACATCGCGAGCTGGCGCCGCCGTCGCCGCGACGACCTGACCGCACTGGGTGACAAGGTGGCTCGCCGTGTGCTCGCGTCGGGGGAGCGTGAGGAGCTCGCTCCGATGACGCCGTTCGAGCGCAAGATCGTCCACGACGCTGTCTCTGCTGTGCCTGGTGTGCGTAGCGAGAGCGAGGGTGTTGAGCCCTCGCGCCGCGTGGTGGTTCTGAAGGACTGAGTCCGGCTGAAGTTACAACTGTGTAGTTCAGTCCCTCCAGTGGTCGTCGCGGGCGGATGTTTCACGTGAAACATCTAGCTCCCGCGCCCCCGCCTGGGGCCTCTGCGGTCTTCGGTGACCGCGTGGACCTTGCGTGGCGCTATGCCGATCTGCTCGCCGGTCCGGGAGTGGAGTGGGGGCTGATCGGCCCCCGAGAGGTGGAGCGACTCTGGGACCGGCACATCCTCAACAGTGCTGCAGTGGCCGAACTAATCGAGGATGGGGCCCGAGTCGTCGACGTCGGTAGTGGAGCGGGCCTCCCCGGGATACCTCTCGCGATTACACGACCGGATCTCCGTGTAGCACTGCTGGAGCCGATGCTTCGTCGTACCGAATTCTTGAAGACCGCCGTCGACGTGCTTGGGATTTCCGTGGCCGTCGTTCGTGGGCGTGCCGAGGAACCAGCGGTACGCGAGCAACTGGCCGACGCCGACGTCGTCCTGTCACGGGCGGTCGCAAGCCTGGACAAGTTGACGCGGTGGTGCCTGCCATTGCTGCGCCCGGGAGGCCGGATGCTGGCGTTGAAGGGCGACCGCGCCGACGAGGAAGTGGCAACAGGCGGTAAGGCGATGAGCGCATTAGGCGCTGTCGACATCCGAGTGGTGAGATGTGGGAGTTCCTCGGATGGGACGACTGTCGTGGTCGCCACCCGTGGCGAGCCGACCCGGCGCCGCTCGAAACCGAGGACAGAGAGGAGGGGACCGTGAACGTTCCGCCCGCGGATCCTTCAGCACCCCGTACCGGCGATGTTTCACGTGAAACATGGCCGACCCCCGAGAGTGACACCCCGATCGGAGCCGCCGCCGAGCGCGCGATGAAGGTGTTGCACACGGCGGCCGGCCAACTCCCTCGCCCGCAGCGACGACGCGTGTTCACCGTCGCCAACCAGAAGGGCGGCGTCGGCAAGACGACGACGGCGGTGAACCTGGCGGCCGCACTCGCCGTCCAGGGCCTCAAGACACTCGTGATCGACCTCGATCCGCAGGGGAATGCCAGCACCGCCCTGGGTATCTCTGAGCGGCACTCCGGAACGCCATCGTCCTACGAGGTTCTGCTGGGGGAGATCCCGCTGACGGATGCGATCCGGCAGAGCCCCAGCAGTGCCCGGCTGTTTTGCGTGCCGGCGACCATCGACCTCGCGGGTGCGGAGATCGAACTGGTCAGCATGGTCGCCCGGGAGAACCGCCTGCGGAATGCTCTGGCCGAACTCGACCGCCTCGACTTCGACTACGTGTTCATCGACTGCCCACCGTCCTTGGGCCTGCTGACCATCAACGCTTTGGTTGCAGCCCCGGAGGTGCTGATCCCGATCCAGTGCGAGTACTACGCGCTGGAAGGCGTATCGCAGCTGATGAAGAACATCGAGATGGTGCGGGCACACCTCAATCCGGGGCTCACGGTAAGCACCGTGTTGTTGACGATGTACGACGGCCGCACGCGCCTGGCCGACCAGGTGGCCATGGAGGTGCGCCGGTACTTCGGCGATCGGGTGTTGAGCACTGTCATCCCGCGCAGCGTTAAGGTGTCGGAGGCTCCCGGCTACAGCATGACGATCATCGACTACGACCCAGGCTCGCGGGGCGCCATGAGCTACCTCGACGCGAGTCGGGAACTCGCGCATCGAACGGAGACGCAGCCATGACTCAGCCACCGCGGCGACGAGGCGGCCTCGGCCGAGGCCTGGCGTCGCTGATTCCGACCGGCCCAGCCGACGGTGGAACCCGCATGGGGGAGGCCGCGGCGGACGTCATGTACGGCGGCGCCGCCGTCGTTGAATCGACTGTCCCGGACGCGGCAATCGCCGACATCGGCGCGGTCTATCGCGAGATCGACCCCGCGGCGATTGAACCGAATCCCCGCCAGCCGCGGCAGGTGTTCGACGAGGAGGCACTCGCCGAACTGGTGCACTCCATCCACGAGTTCGGTGTCATGCAGCCGATCGTGGTGCGCGAGGTCAGCGGCAGCGGCGGCGAACGACGCTATCAACTGGTGATGGGGGAGCGCCGTTGGCGGGCCTCGCAGCGTGCGGGACTGGCCACCATCCCGGCGATCGTGCGGCAGACCGAGGACGACAACCTGCTGCGGGACGCGCTGCTGGAGAACATCCACCGGGCGCAATTGAATCCGCTCGAAGAGGCGGCGGCTTACCAGCAGTTGTTGGATGAGTTCTCGGTAACCCACGAGGAGCTCGCCACCCGCATCGGCCGGTCGCGCCCGGTCATCAGCAACATGATCCGTCTGCTCCGTCTTCCGATTGCGGTCCAGCGGCGGGTCGCGGCGGGAGTGCTGTCGGCCGGCCACGCGCGGGCGCTGCTGGCCCTGGAGGCCGGCGCCGAGGCGCAGGAGGAATTGGCTGCCCGGATCGTGGCCGAGGGCCTGTCGGTGCGAGCCACCGAAGAGGCCGTCACGTTAGCCAACCGGGGTGGGAAGAAGCCACCGCCACCGCCCCGGCGCAAGCCGATTCACATGCCCGGGCTGCAGGATGTTGCCGAACGGCTGTCGGGAACCTATGACACCCGCGTCACCGTGAGCCTCGGCAAGCGGAAAGGCAAGATCGTCGTCGAGTTTGGTTCAGTCGATGACTTGCAGCGAATCGTGAACTTGATGGACCCGTCGAACGGCGGATGACCCGCGACCGGACACACCGGGCAGTTACGTCACAGTGACACACGGCCTCACCGCAACCGTAGGAAGCAACGGACTCACGGTGAATGTGCCAGTAGCGCAATGGGTTTCGGCTCCAGCCCGGCACGATCACCGGTTGTCAGCCAAGTCCGGACCAACTCTCCTATCCTGAAGGGGCTCTGCTTTCGAAAGGGAGCACCCAGACCGCACGAAAGAGAATCCGTGTCCTTTCGCATCAGGCCGCTACGGCTCGAGGGATTCGAGCAGCTGCCGAAGCACGCACGAAGTTGCGTGTTCTGGGAGGTCGATCCGGAGACGCTCAACGGTGCCGACCACCTGTCCGACCCCGAGTTCGAAAAAGAGGCATGGCTGTCGATGGTCATGCTCGAGTGGGGCTCCTGCGGCCAGGTCGCTCTCGCTAGACGGGCCAGCCACGGGGACGACGACGCGGGAGATCCGGCGGACGACCACTGCCTCGGATTTGTCTTGTACGCACCGCCGCGCGCGGTGCCGCGCGCCCAGCGGTTCCCGACCGGGCCGGTCAGTCCGGACGCGGTGCTGCTCACCTCGATGGGTATCGAACCGGATCAGAGCGCCGGGTTGGCCGCGCTGCTGATCGGTCAGGTGGTCAGCGAGTTGGTTCGCCGTGGGGTGCGCGCGTTGGAGGCGTTCGGCCGCACACCGGAGGCCGCGGAACTCTTCGCCGCCGACGCCGTTCTTCCCGAACTGCAGCCGGCGATCGCCGCGCTTGGAGACTGTTCCGTCGAAGTGTGCATGATCGATGCCGCATTCCTGGAGGACGTCGGCTTCACGGTGGTCGCTCCGCACCGCTACTTTCCGCGGCTGCGCCTGGAACTCGATAAGGGCCTCGGATGGAAGGCCGAAGTCGAGGCGGCGCTGGAGCGACTGCTGGTCACTGCGCAGATGCAGCAGCCGGTGGGTACCGGCGGGAAACTGGTGGGTTAGACCGCGGACCGGCCCTGTTCGGATTGTTCGTGGGCCAGCAGTTCGGCGAACGTGAAAGTGCCGGTGGGGCGGTCGTTCTTACCGAGGAGGTACACCCGCTTGACCGCGGCCAGGATGCCCTCGGCGATGGCATCGCGACAGTCCCGGGATGCGAGCAGTGCGCTGTCGCGGGGACTGGTGATGTAGCCGACGTCGACCTGAACGCTCGGCATGCGGGTCAGCCGAAGCAGATCCCAGGTCCGGCCATGGGTTCTGCAGTCCACTAATCCGGTGCGCGCCACCACTTCTCGCTGGATGAAATCGGCCAGATTGCGCCCGATGGTGGACACCGACCCGTGTGAACTGCCGAAGTAGAAAGAGGCGACGCCACTGGCCGCCCGGCTGGCCTGGCGCTCGAATCGGAGACTGATCATCAGATCCGCACCGACGGTATTGGCGGTCGCGGCACGTTCAGCGTCAACCGGACTGCGGGTGACAGGCCGGGACAGGAACGTCTCCATGCCGATGGCCGTCATCCGGCCTTCGAGTCGACTTGCCAAGTCCCACAGGATGTCTGCTTCGCTGATCGGACCTTCGGGTCCGTTGACGATCAACCCCGGGTCGTCTCCGCCGCGGCCCGGATCGATGATGATCCGCTTTCCCGACAGCCGTGGCCCCGAACGCCGCACATCCTCTTCCTCGCGAATCGCGTGCAGCGAACCACCGGTCACGCGTGAGCCGAGAAAGTACAAGGAGCGCAACGTTTCCGGACCGCAGATGCCGTCCGGTGCCATACCGTACTCGCGCTGATAGGACATCAGGGCGTTGTGCGTCTGCAGGCCGAAGTATCCGTCGACCAGGGCGTGGTAGAAGCCGAGATCCTGCAACCGCGCCTGCAGTGTGGCCACGTCGTCGCCGTACATGGGCGCACCGAACTGGTGGGCGAGCGTGCGAGCCCCCAACCGGTAGGACGCCTCCTTCAGCGCCCGATAGGTCGCCTCGCCGACGGTCCCGTCGACCAACAGGCCACGCCGTTGCTGGAACGCACGCACCGCATGGTCGAGTTCGTCGTCGAAGACGTCGAGAGCCACATGCTTGCCGGTATGGAGGTTCTCGTCGGGATTCTCCAACAGGCCCAGGGCCGCCAGCGATGCGCGGATCTCCACGACCGCGGCACTGCGGACCCCGCGCCGGAGCGCTTCGCGGGCCGGGCCACCGCCTAGACCTGACATGACATGCATTGTCGCAGAAAAGGCACCTGTTCTGTAAACGGGTTGCTAAGACCCCCAGGTCACGAATTCGTCTCTGCTAGAGCGCGTCGGCGATCTCGCGCAGCAGTGCCGCCTTGCCCTTGGCGCCGACGATCCGCTTCACCGGCTTACCGCCCTTGAACAGGATCAGCGTGGGGATCGAGACCACCTGGTAGTCCCGCGCGGTTCCCGGATTGGCGTCCACGTCGACCTTGGCGATCGTCAGCGAGCCGGCCTTCTCCTTGGCGATTTCGTCGAGCACCGGCGCGACCATGCGGCAGGGCCCGCACCAGGCGGCCCAGAAATCCACCAGCACCGGGGTATCGCTGGTCAGCACCGCGTCCGCGAAGGACTGATCGGTGACGGTCACTGTCGCTGAGGACTCGCTCATAGTTGGGCTCCTACCATTTCGTCGGAATCGTGGGCTTCGGCCAGCCAGCGCTCGGCGTCGATCGCCGCCGCGCACCCGCTGCCGGCTGCGGTGATGGCCTGCCGGTAGGTGCGGTCCACCAGGTCGCCGGCGGCGAACACCCCCGGCAGCGAGGTCGCGGTGCTTCCTTCGTGAACCAGGACATAACCCTCGGGGTCGACATCGAGCACCTCCCGGACCAGTTCCGACCGGGGATCGTGGCCGACCGCGACGAAGACGCCGGTCACCGGCAGGGTGGACTCCTCATCGGTGAGGACGTTGCGGACCCGCAGGCCGGTCACCGTGGTCTTTCCCTCGACGGCGACGACGGCGGTGTTGGTCAGGAAGGTGATCTTGTCGTTGTTGCGGGCACGCTCGAGCATGATCCTGGAGGCGCGGAACTCGTCGCGGCGATGGATCAGGGTGACGCTGCGGGCGAAGCGGGTCAGGAACGTGGCTTCCTCCATGGCCGAGTCGCCTCCGCCGATCACCGCGATGTCCTGCTCCTTGAAGAAGAACCCGTCGCAGGTGGCGCAGGCGCTCACCCCGCGGCCGAGCAATTCCTGCTCGCCGGGCACGCCCAGATAGCGGGCCGCGGCACCCATGGCCAGGATCACGGAGCGGGCCCGGTGGGTCTCGCCGCCGGCGGTCACCACCTCCTTGACCGGACCGTCGAGCGACACCGACTCGACGTCTTCCATCTGCAGGTCAGCGCCGAATCGCAGGGCCTGCTCGCGCATCTCGTCCATCAGTTCGGGGCCCATGATCCCGGACCGGAAACCGGGGAAGTTCTCCACCTCGGTGGTGGTCATCAGGGCGCCGCCGAACGACGTTCCTTCGAACACCAGCGGGTTCAGTTCCGCGCGGGCGGTGTAGATCGCGGCGGTGTAGCCCGCCGGCCCGGATCCGATGACGATCACGTCATGTACTTGGTCGGTCATACCAGCCCTCCTGCACGGTCCACACACTCGAACACCAGGGTAGGCGGGTGTGTTCCCGCGCTTGCGTCAAGGCCTGGTCACAGTCGTGTCGGCGACGAGCCGGGGGGCCGTTCCACTGCAGTCCGGTCGGACGGCGAGCGCCACCACATCGCCGGGTCCGGGGCCTGGCAGCACCATGATGACGGCAGGCACACCGCCGATGTCGATCTGTCGCGCACCGCGCACCGCGACGGGGGGCGGGTAGCCGAGGCCCTGCAGGCAGGCGTTGCGGCGCGTGGGGTCGGCCAGCGGGCCGAAGTCCGCCCCCTCAGGCCCCAATGCGGACAGTTCCTTGCCGGTCATCGGAAACGGGCTCGGGGTGACGGTCATCAGTTGCGCGCTCGTCGGGGTGCTCGTGCTGGGCCCGGTCCTGCCGAGTAGTGCCGTGACGCCCAGTCCGGCCGCGAGTCCGAGCGCTCCGACGATGGCGGCGACGGCCGCGACTCGGGCCGGCGAGGCTGCCGGCCGCGCGGCGTGGGCGGCTCGGGTGTTCGGGATCGCGGTCACCCGGTTCTGGGTGGGGGGGAACTGCACCGGATCAGTCTGCCCCGTGCCGCTCATGCGACACGGGGCAGCACCGCACCGCTCACGCTGCACCGATCAACACAGCCAGTTGCGCCCGGGCGCGGGCGCGCCGGCTCTTGACGGTGCCCTCGGCCGCGCCGAGCAACCGGGCTGCCTCGGCCACGGAATAGCCGAGCATGTCGACGGCGATGACGGCCGCGCGCTGGGCGGGTGGAAGGCGCGCCAGGGCCCGGTGAAGGACGACCGAGGTGTCGAGGCGTTCGCTGAGGTCCGTCATCACCGCGCAGTTCTCGGTGACTTCGATTGTGGGACAACGGTCCCGGCGCCGCCGATCCAGACAGGCGTTGTTCACGATCCGATGCAACCAGCTACCCACCGAACAGTCGTGGCGAAACGATCCGGCGTTCCGGTGCGCCGCGAGCATGGCGTCCTGGACCGCGTCCTCGGCATCCTGAGCCGTTCGGCTTCGCACCCGCGCGAATCGGTGCAGTCGGACCCGATGACGTTGGTACAACTCGGCGAACGCGTGGCGATCACCGGCGAGATGAGCGCCGAGCAGGTCGGCGTCGGTGCGCATCGGGCCGACGGATTCCGGGTCGCTGGGGAAGCGGGGCACGGCTGGGGACACTAACCACCCCGGGACCGCCCGGCACTTCACCCGGATGGGCGGGTGGGCGCTACTTCGCGGCGCGAACCGTGATCTCGGAGACGTCGGTGCGACTCTTGCCGTTGGTCTGTCCCAGCGTCGAAATCCACACCAGCACGAACGACGTCGGGTTCGCGTTGGGCACCGCAATGGTGTTGGGGCCCGTCTTCAGCGCGATGGGTTGCGTCAGCGCCGTGGTGTCCTCGAGGGTGTTCGGGCTGGCACTGGTCGCCGAGCGGATCTGCACCTGGGTGCCGGTGCTGGAGACCGAGACCGAGACGCTGCCGACGACTGTGGGTTGGGGCAGCTGCAGCATCAGGCCGACGCCGTTCTTGAAGCCCGGGAACGGAGTGGCGTCGTTGTAGGTGTCGGTCGGCCATACCGTCGCCGGATCACCGTCGATCGCCAGGCCGGCCAGGTCGGGGGCGTCCGCTCCGCCCTGCGGCGAGAACACTGTTGCCGCAGTGGGTTTCACGACGGGCCCAGCGGGCGCGGGCGCGCCCGTGGTGATCGTCTTCAGCCCGAGTTGGTCGCCTTCGAGTCCGGGGTCGACGGTTCCGAAGAGGCGGCCGACCACGGAGGTCAGGGCCACCAGTGCGACGAGGAGAACCACGGCGCCGGCCGCGATGCCGATCATCAGGCTGCGCTTCCGTCGGGCCTTCACCTCGGGGTCGTCCCGCAGCGGTGCCGGTGTGGGCTGGGCCGCCGGCGCGGCCGCAACGTCGACCGGTTCCACGAGGTCGGTCCGGTCGACGGCGGGCATCGCCTGCTGAAGGAGATTCAAAAGAGTTGGGGCAGAGCGAATTCCACCGTCGGGTTGAACAGCCCGGACCGCGGCGGCGGAGATCTGGAACGGGATCTCGGCGCTGACGCTACGCGGCTCGACCGGCTCGCCGGAGGGACCGGTCTCGGCCGGGAGCAACCCACTCGGCACGCCGTTCTCGGGCATCGGCCAGCGGTCCAACAGCAGTGCGTACAACGCTGCGCCGATGCCGCGGACGTCCTCCTCGGGGGTCGCGGAGGCCAGCGTGGCCGGGAAGGCCAGGGTCACGTCGCCGTCGATGCTGACCCGGATGCGGCTGGGATGGTCGATCGACATCGCGACCCCGGCGCCGTGAGCTTCGGCCGCCGCACCCGCCAGCGACTGGATTGCCCGGGCGGCGCCGAGGGGCGACGGTTTGGTGTCGGCCACTTCCTTCAGCGAGCCGCCGCGGATCCACTCCGCGACCACCAGACCGCCGGAACTGGTGTTGGTGACGTCGAGAACCCGCGCGATGCCAGGACGCTGGACGCGGCTCAACTGCTGCGTGTTGGCCAGTATCGCATCGAGTTCCTCGTCGGGCAGTTTGCCCTCGGGGTCGATGAAGGTCAGCGCGACCTGACGGTCCAGAGCGGTGTCGAGGGCCTGCCAGAACCGAAGTCCGGGCGGTCCGCCGTGGGACACCAACAGCCGGTAGCGGCCGCCGACGACGGTGGCCCCCGCGACGAGTTCGGTATCGGGATCCGGGGCCTGGTGGCGTCCGCCGAAATTCCCTCCCGGCCCTCCGGCCACGTCGGGATGGAAGCTGTCGGCCGAATAGCGGGAGATCTTCGCCGTTGCCATGGTCGACGCATTCGCCACGGTCGCTTCGGTGGTCGTGGTGTCGACGGCGTCGGGGCCGGGTGTGGATGTTTTCGCGGTCGGCGCTTCCGGGGCAGGGATCGGTGTCTGGGTCGTCGGTGAGTCCGGCCCGGCCGTCGCGGGCGATGGGACGCCCGAAGGTTGCTCGCTCAGCTTCGGTCCCTTCCCTTCAGTGGTCCCCTCGGCGGTGTGCGCAAATGCAGGCTTTTGGCCGGATTCAGGGTACGTGACGACACTGTTGCGGCGGGGCAGTTGGGTGGGTGCCACGTCGTGTTGGCTCGCGGCGACGGCCGGCGGCGGAGTCCGCCGCAGGATCTTCCGACGGATCGCGCCCCAGCCTGCGACGGCGTCGGGGACTCCGGCGGCGACGCACATGATCGCGATCATCGGGAGCATCACGGCGCCGATGATCGACAATCGCAGCATCGACCCCACGCCGCCGAGGTCGTCGGTCAACCGGTGCAGGCCCAGTAACCGGTCGACGCCGGCCCCGACGACCGCGGCCAGCACCGACGCCGCCGTGGTCGCCACGACGGTGCGGGACACCGCGGCGTCGACCAGGCGTCCGTCCGGTGGGCGCAGTGATCTGCGCAGCAGAAGGTGCCCGAGGATGGCGCCGGCCAGGAAGCCCAGGCCGTTGGCGGTTCCCAGGTACCCGGCGACCAACTGCGGGTCATCGGTGAGATGCGGGGCCAGCAGGGACAGCACGATCTTCGTGGCGGTGATGGCGATGATGATGACGATCGGGGTCCACGGTTGTTCGCGGGCATAGAAGACCCGTAACTGCAGCAGCACCAGCGAGTAGGGGATCAGGGTGAACGACGACAACGTGATCGCCATGCCGAGGTAGTTCGCGTCCACCGAACCGAACTTGCCGTAGGCGAACAGGGCACTGCCGATCGCCGGACCCGCGACGGTCATGAACGCCACGATCGGGATCAGGGTCACCAGAGTCAGCCGGATGCCCAGCGAGAGGTCGGCCAGGACGGCGGGGTTGTCCTCGGCGGCGGCGTTGCGGCTCAGCCGCGGCATCACCACGGTCAGGATGGTCACGCCGATCATGCCGAACGGCAGCATCAGGACCATCCAGGCGTAGTTATAGATCGCCGGACCCGATGCGGCCGCCGTGCTCGCGATCTGGTTGCTCACCACGAAGCCGACCTGGCTGATCAGGACGTAGAGCATCATGGCCCCGGCCATGGCCCCGAATCGCTTGAGCCGGTTGTCGATTCCCCACAGCGGCCGCAGGCTGATCCGGTGTTTCCGGATGGAGACCAGCAGCACGGCAGCCTGCGCCGCGACTCCCAGGGTGGTGCCGACGCCCAGCACCAACAGCTTGGCGTTGCCCATCTCAACCGGGTCGACCGAAAGTGGCCCCGGGACAATCAGATAGACGCCAAGTGCTGCAATGGCGACGACGTTGTTGAGCACCGGCGCCCAGGCGGGCGGCCCGAACACGTTGCGTGTGTTCAGGATTGCCATGAACACCGAGGACAACCCGTAGAACAGCACCTGGGGCAGTAGCAGGAACGCGAACGCGGTGGTCAGCGGCTGGTTCACCTGGGGGTCGCCGCCCAGCATCAGCCGCACGAGTTGCGGCGCGAACGCGACGGCCGCGATGGTCACGGCCAGCAACACCGTGGTGGCCAGCGTGACCAGACGCCGGACGAAGGCGGCGCCGCCGTCGCTGTCGTCACGTTCGGCGCGGGCGAGCACCGGCACGAAGATGGCGGTGAAGGTGGCCTCCAGCACCAGGGCGGCGATCATGTTCGGCATCTGGTTTGCCACCGAGAAGGCGCTGGACAGGGCCGCGCCGAGGATCGCGGCCAGCAGCACGATCCGGATGAAGCCGGTGATCCGGCTGACCAGGGTGGCCAGGGCCATTCCCCAGGACCGGGACACCACGGCGGCGTCGGACAATTCGGTCCGTTCGGGTCGGGTCTGCGGCGACTGGGTCATCGGTCCCCTTTCCGGGGGTCCTTTGCCCGGGGGTCCTCTTTCCGGGGGTCCGCAGCCCCGGGTGATCCCGCGGAGACGATGGGCTCCCAGGGCCGGTCGAGATCCGCGCGGTCGGGCTGGCCGCGGAAGCGGTGGTAGAGGCGCCGTCCGACCAGCAGGGCCAGGACCACCCCGCCGCCGAGGGTCAACGCGAACAGAACCTTGCCGTAGGCGTTGGAGTGCACCGACAGCCGCACCGGCTCGCCGAGTTGCAGTCCTCCGGCCGTGCGCAGGGTCACGTCGACGGCCACCCGCTGCGAGACATGCAACTCCACCGGCACGCGCAGCGGGAGGTACCCGGGCGGCAGCTCCTGTTCGCCGACGTCGGTCACCGTCATGCCCGGCGGGGCGTCGACCTGTAGGCGTACCCGGATCGGGACGGCCAGGTCGTTGCGCAACGCCAGGGGAAGGGCACTGCGTTCGGTGGCCAGCGTGTAGGTGTCGCCGGGGTTGACGATCGACACCGCGTGGAACAGGTCCTCGATGGTCTTGCCCACCACGGGCAGCCGCTGGCGGGCGAGGTCGTTGCGGCTGGCCGGCGGCTCGATCTGGCTCAGGGCCCGCAACATGTCCTCGCGGAGCGGCGCGGTGTATTGCGCCCCGGTGAGCCCGGTGCGGGAATCGGTGGTCAGCGCCTCGGTCAGCCCGGCGAGCCGGCGCACCTGCTCGGAGATGGTGGCCACCACGTCGTCGTCGAATCGGCCCCTGCCCGCCGGGAGGTCGGGCTGTCCCTGGTCGTCGGACCCCGCGGCGGTGGCCTGGGCGAGCAGAGCCTTCAGCGGCCGGGGCTTGACCAACCCGGAGCGCACCGAATTGGCCAGAGCGGTCAGGATCGCCCGGGCATCGTCGGGCTGGGGACTCCACTTCAGCGGCGGCAGCAGGATCTGGGAGCGGGGAACGACATCGGGTTGCAGGGTCCGCCACAGGATCGCGGCGACAGCGGACTCGCGCCGCGCCACCGGGGAGTCGCCGGCCACCGGCACCGCCAGGGCGTCATCGAGATAGGTCGGCGTCGCGGGGTCGGTACCGACGCCGGCCAGGGCACCGCCCACCGCCGGGTCGAACGGCGTGAGGACGACCTGATCGGAGAGGCGGCGCATGGCGAGGTCGGGGGTGTCCGCAGCGGACGGGGCGGCGGCGACGGCAACGGTCGGAGTCTCGGTGCTCAGCAGGTGCAGTGCGCCGGCGGTCAGCGGACCGTCGCCCAGGACGGTCACACCGCGGACCGACACGACGTCGAGGATCTTGTCGACGACGTCGGCGGCGGTGATGGTCGCCGCCGCGCTGAGGGGCGCGTCACCCACCCGGTCCAGGGCGCCGAGGTCGGCCTGGGCATACGGGGTGGCGACCACACACAGCTTGTCGGCGAGGCGCCGGAGGCGATCCAGCCAGGCCACGGCCGCCGCCTGTCCGGCACCGGGATGGCTGGCCGGGCCCAGTCCGTCGGGGGAGTCGGCCACCACGTAACCGGCGGTCATCGCGTTCACCGTGACCACCAGGTCGGGGTCGACGGCCAGACACAACGCGCGGTCCACACCGGCGGCGGGGTCGATCGCGCCGGGACTGGCGGCGAACTCCGCCGCCGCGAGCACGGTGTCCAGTCGGCCACCGGTGGCCAGCGACACGGCGAGGTCGTCGTCCATCAGGCGGACCGGAGTGGTGCCGCCGGGCACGCCGGGGGCCAGCCTCGGTTTGTCGGCCAGCGGCCAGAACAGGGTGGTCTCGACCGGCTTGCCGGTGTCCGGGGCCACCGCGTCGGCCATCGAGTTGCCGGCCGGACTGGCCGGCGGGACACCGGCGACCGGCAGCAGGAAGCGGTCCTCGTCGAGTCGGGCCTCGTCGGCGTCGTCAGGAATGCCGTTGACGTTGATCAGCATCGGGTACACCCCGGGTTCACCGATGCCCAGCGAGGGCTGTGGCTCGGAGCCGATCGGAGCGGTGATGGTGAATCCGGCGGTCTGACCGCGTTCGAGTTGCTCTGTGACAGTGATGAATTCGCTGGCCGCTTCGAACTCGTCGGCGCCGCCGTCCAAGCGTGTCCGCAGGCCGGCCGACGACGTCACCGCGGCACCGTGCTCCAGGCGGGCGACGACGTCGCGAACGGTTCGGTCGCCCACGTTGGTCACCGTGCCCACCACCGTGAGGGTGGCCGGACTCGCGGTGGTCACGACGTCGGGGGTGATGCTGTCGATCCGCACGGTCAGGAACGTCGTCGACGACCCGGTGGCAGCCGGCGCACCGGGGAGCGCCAGCAGGCCCATGAGGCCGACGACGAGCACGATCCGGGCGATGACCCCGGCCTTCAACAGCGCCCTCACGACCCGGGACCGCGACCGTTCGTCTGGTTGGTGGATCCGCCGTCCTGAGGCCGACGGATCCGGGCGTGCGAGTGCGTCTGGGGGTGCCGGCGTGGGGTGCTGTGCGGCAGCGGGGGCAGCGCCGCCGGCCCGTCGGCTTGCAGCAGTTCGATGAGTTCGTGGGCCACCTTGGCCAGCTTGCGTTCGTCGGCATAGGCCAACCGCTGCGGCAGATCGGCCACCGGCACCCAGGCCACCTCGGTGACTTCGACGTCGGCATCGCAGAGTTCGCCGCCGCTGAATCGCAACAGGTAGTGGTGGACGGTCTTGTGGACGCGACGGCCTTCGGTGACGAACCAGTAGTCGATGCTGCCCAGCGCCGCCAGGACGTCACCCTGGATGCCGGTCTCCTCGGCGACCTCGCGCATGGCGGTCTGCTCGGCGGTCTCGCCCTGTTCGATATGCCCCTTGGGCAGCGACCACAGCATCCGTCCGCGGCGGTCTATCCGGCCGATCAGG
Source organism: uncultured Actinomycetes bacterium (assembly GCA_903862565.1). Taxonomy (GTDB): domain Bacteria; phylum Actinomycetota; class Actinomycetes; order Mycobacteriales; family Mycobacteriaceae; genus Mycobacterium. The sequence continues at coordinate 20,408 of CAIOYU010000206.1, forward strand.
GCGGCCAGTTGCTGCTCACGGGGGCGGTCGAGTCCGTCGATCACCAGGCCGCCGGCCGAGGTTTCGTGAACGGTACGCAGTCTCTCCGGCGGGCGTCGCCGGTTGGTCTCGGCGGGTCGCCGGCGGCCGGGTTCGGCGGAAGGCACGGACTGCACGACGGGTGGATCGCCGACGGGAACATCGACCGTACTGGTCGTCGCTGGCGGGCCGGCCGCGCGGCGGCCTCGACGCCGACCGCGGCGGCGCCGTGGCTTGGCCCGCTCGCCATCCGACACCCAAGCGATAGTAGCTGGCACCGATACCGGATCGGGGGCGCATTAGGCTCACCCGACGTGCCCGACGACACCGACGACGCAAACCTGCTGACGCGCGCTGCCGTCGAGCTGAACCGGCACGGTCACGTCCTGCGTGAGATCGGCGGCCGGTTCGCCCTCGCGGGGCGCGAGCTCTACCTCGTCGGCGGCAGCGTGCGGGACGCGGTGCTGGGCCGGATGACCACCGACCTGGACTTCACCACCGATGCCAGGCCCGAGGAGATCCAGCACATCGTGCGGCCGTGGGCGGACGCGATGTGGGACACCGGAATCGACTTCGGCACGGTCGGGGCGGGCAAGGCCGGACACAGGCTGGAGATCACCACGTTCCGGGCCGACAGCTACGACCAGGTTTCGCGCAATCCGCAGGTGCAGTTCGGCGACAACCTCGCCGACGATCTCGTCCGCCGGGACTTCACCGCCAACGCGATGGCGGTGCGGATCACCGGTGACGGGCCCGGGGAGTTCTGCGATCCGCTGAACGGGCTGGCCGCGATCCAGCAGCGCATCCTCGACAC
>CAIOYU010000207.1 GCA_903862565.1 uncultured Actinomycetes bacterium
GCGACAAGTTCTTCGGCAGCCCGTGGCACAAGAACGTACCCGCCCGCATCGAAGTCCTCGTGGTTCAGAAAGGCAGTTCATGATGTCGAGACGAAACGTTCCGATAGAAAGCGCGGCGGTCCGCAAGTTTCGGCGCGAGCGAATTATCGGCCGCTACCTCGCCAACCCGGCAGTGGCATTGCTTGGGCGCCTCGGGGTGCGCACCACCTTCGCGACCGAACTTGAAACCGTGGGCAGGAAGTCCGGCCGCAGGCGGCGAGTACCCGTCTCGGCGCGGTTCGACGACACGGGTGCGTGGGTGATATCCCAACATGGCCGTCGGTCCGGGTGGGCGCTCAATGTCTCCGATGACCCGCATGTCTCTGTCCGACAGGGCAATCGGTGGCGAAGCGGCATCGCCCGCTTCGTCCCCGAGGATGACCCGAGTGAACGGGCTCGGACCTTCGCGACATCGCCGCTGTTGGCGCCGATCGTGGCCGCCGCATTCCGGACACTGCAATCCGATCCCATCAGCGTCCGTATCGACTTCACCGACTGAGAGCGACGGGGCCGACGGTTCTGGCCGTGCCTCTAGGGTGACGAGGTGAACAACGACGACTTCGACGTTGTGGTCATCGGCGGCGGCCAGGCCGGGCTTGCCGCCCGGCCAGTGGCGTGCTCGAGCCGTGATCAGCGCTACGGGCACCTGGCACCAACCCTTCTGGCCGATCTACCCCGGTGCGCGCGCCTTCCGCGGGCAGCAGTTGCACACGGTGCACTACCGCGACGCCGACCCCTTCGCCGGAAAGCACGTCGTGGTGGTCGGCGGTGGCAACTCCGCGGCGCAACTGCTCGCTGAGATTTCCGAAACCACCACCACAACCTGGGCCACGCACACTCCGCCGCGGTTCCTGCCCGACGACGTCGACGGACGCGCGCTGTTCGATGTCGCGACCAGGCGTGCCGCCGACCTGGCTGCCGGGCGCCCCGACACCGGCGGCATCGCTGCACTCGGCGACATCGTCATGATTCCCCCCGTCCTGGCAGCCCGGGAACGAGGCGTGCTGCACGCAGTCCCGATGTTCGAGGGGTTGAGCACGGACGGGGTCTACTGGGCTGACCGAGAACAACGCGCGGATGTCATCGTGTGGGCGACCGGCTTCCGCCCAGCCCTCGCCCACCTGAGGCCGATGCACCTGCGAGAGCCTGACGGCACGATCGTGGTCGACGGCACCCGGGCAGTCAGGGAGCCGGCCTTGCACCTGCTCGGCTACGGCGACTGGACAGGGCCGGGATCGGCGACACTCATCGGTGTCGGGCGCACAGCCCGTGCCGCCGTGGAAGCACTCGCGGCGAACAATTGAAAGGCCCCACCATGTCCGCACGTCCCGCGCCGCCGCTTCCCGCCACGGTCTTGATCACCGGAGCCAACGGGTTTATCGCCCGCGCGCTGGCGGCGCGGCTGCGCGAATTGGGCACCGCGGTGCGCGGTGTCGACCTTGTGGCCGCCCCCGCTGATGACGTTGTCGCCGGAAACACCGTGAACCCCGGGCCCTGGGCGCGCCAACTCGCCGGGGTCGATGTCGTGGTCCATACCGCCGCACTGGTGTCCAATGCCGCACCGCTGGACAAAGCGTGGGAGGTCAATGTTCTTGGTACCCAACGGGTACTGCGCGCGGCGGCGGCCGCCGGAGTGCCGCGGTTCGTCCACCTCTCGTCGATTGCCGCCTACGGCTTCGACTTCCCCGACGGTGTCACCGAGAGCGACCCGGTCCGGGTCAGTGGATACAGCTACGTGGACACCAAGGTGAACTCCGAGCATGTCGTGCTGGCCGCCCACGCCGCCGGTGAGATTGCGGCCACGATCATCCGCCCGGGCGACGTTTGGGGCCCCGGCTCCAGACCCTGGATCATCATCCCCTTCGACATGATCGGCAAAGGACAAATGGTCCTGCCGGCCAACGGCACCGGCGTCTTCAGCCCGATCTACATCGACAACCTGATCGACGGCATGATTCTTGCCATCGGCTCGGAAAGCGCTGTGGGACAGATCTACAACCTGACCGACGGCTACGGGATACCCTGCGCGGACTACTTCGGCAGACTCGCGGCGATGGCCGGAGGCAAGGTCCGAACCGTGCCCACAACGGCCGCGCTCGTGCTGACAACCGCCCTCGGAGCACTCCAACGCCGCCTGGGCATGCCCAGCGAGCTGACGGCAGCCACGGTCGAGATGCTCCGGCGCACCGGGACGTACTCCATCGAAAAGGCCCGCACCGAACTCGGTTTCGAGCCGCTGGTGAGCTTCTACGACGGGATGGTGCGGGTGGAGCAGTGGGCTCGGGCCGAAGGACTGATCCGCTAGCTGGTGAACCGTCGCCGCAGCGCCAGGGAGACATAGACCAGAGCGACCAGCACGGGCACTTCGATCAGGGGGCCGACGACGCCGGCCAGGGCTTGTCCGGAAGTGGCGCCGTACGTGGCGATCGCGACGGCGATGGCCAGTTCGAAGTTGTTGCCGGCGGCGGTGAAGGCCAGCGTCGTGGTGCGCTCGTACCCGAGGCCCAGGGCGGCCCCGAGCAGGTAGCCGCCGCCCCACATGATGGCGAAGTAGGCCAGCAGGGGCAGGGCGATGCGCGCGACGTCCCAGGGGCGGTTGGTGATCTGATCGCCTTGCAGCGCAAAGAGAATGACGATCGTGAACAGCAGCCCGTAGAGCGCCCACGGCCCGATGACGGGGAGGAACCTGGTTTCGTACCACTGGCGGCCCTTGGCGCGTTCGCCGACGCGGCGGGACAGGTAGCCGGCCAGCAGGGGGATGCCGAGGAAGATCAGCACGGACTTGGCGATCTGCCACGGCGAGGTGGCAATCGCCGTCTGGGGTAGGCCCAGCCAGCCGGGCAGCAGCGTGAGGTAGAACCAGCCGAGTACGGCGAACATGAACACCTGGAAGATCGAGTTCAGGGCGACGAGCACGGCGGCCGCCTCCCTGTCGCCGCAGGCCAGGTCGTTCCAGATGATGACCATGGCGATGCAGCGGGCAAGGCCGACGATGATCAGTCCGGTGCGGTACTCGGGCAGATCGGGCAGCAGCAGCCAGGCCAGCGCGAACATCAGTGCTGGGCCGATCACCCAGTTGAGCAGCAGCGAACTCACGAGTAGTTTGCGATCGCCGGTGACGGTGTCCAGGCGGTCGTAGCGCACCTTCGCCAGTACCGGGTACATCATGATCAGCAAGCCCAGGGCGATGGGCAGCGAGATTCCGTCGATCTGGACCTTCCCCAGCGCGGTGTTCAGGCCGGGAATCCAGCGCCCCAGCAGCAGGCCGGCCGCCATGGCGATCCCGATCCACACCGGCAGGAACCGGTCGAGGGTAGATAGTTTGGTCGCTGGCGCGGTCACGAAGCGCTCCCGGCGGCGGTGTCGGGGAGCAGTTCGGCGATGAGATCTTCGACGCGGACTTTGATCTGGTCGCGAATCGGACGCACGGACTCAACTCCCTTCCCGGCGGGGTCCTCGAGTACCCAGTCGCGGTAGCTTTTGCCGGGGAAGAATGGGCAGGTGTCCCCACAGCCCATGGTGATGACGACGTCGGAAGCCTGCACCGCATCGGTGGTGAGGATTTTGGGGTTCTGGGTGGAGATGTCGATGCCGACCTCTGCCATCGCCTCTACCGCGGCGGGGTTGACCGAGGCGGCGGGTGCGCTGCCGGCTGAGCGGACCTCGATGGCATCGCCGGCCAGTGCTGAGAGGAACCCGGCCGCCATCTGGGAACGGCCGGCGTTGTGGATGCAGACGAACAGCACCGAGGGTTTGTCGCTCATCGGTAGGTCCTTTCATCGAGGGTGTGGTGGAAGCCGGCGCCGGGGGCCAGCACCACTGAGAGCTGTTGCAGCGCTTCGGGAATGACCCAGTAGTAGACCCAGGTACCGCGGCGTTCGCAGTCCAGCAGGCCCGCCTCGCGGAGTGTCTTGAGATGATGGGAAATCGTCGGCTGTGACACCGCGAACGCCGGAGTGATGTCGCAGACACAACACTGCCCGCCATCATGGCTGGCGATCAGGCTCAGGATGCGCAACCGCACCGGATCACCCAGTGCCTTGAACATCCGCGCGAGTTCGGCCGCCCAATCGGAGTCCAGCGGCTGATCTGCCAGGGGTGCGCAGCACGGCTCGCCCTCAGACGGGGTAATCGACACAGGTCTATATTGATAGAGGTCGATTCAAGCGTCAACCGGCCGCAGGCACGAAGGAGATTCACCAATGTCCACGATCGCCGTGTTCGAACCCGCTCTGTGCTGCAACACCGGGGTGTGCGGGGAGGACGTCGATCAGGACCTGATCACGTTCACGTCCGACATGGCCTGGCTCGTTGAGCAGGGTGCTGGGATCTCCCGCCACAACCTGGCCAACGAACCAATGGCGTTCGCCCACAACGAGAGCGTGAAGAACTTCCTGGAGATCGCCGGCACGGGCGGGCTGCCGTTGGTGTCCGTCGACGGGGTCACCGTACTGACCGGCCGCTATCCCACCCGCGCGGAGTTGGCCCGGTGGGCCGGCCTGGACACCCCCGCCGTCGTGCCGGCCGGCGCGGTCACCCTCGGACTCTCGGAGGCCTCGTCGTCGTGCTGCTCGTCCGGTGATTCCAGCTGTTGCTGACGACTCCGATGACATCTGCGAACCTGAAATTCCTCACCGAACCGCCGCGTTTCGTCTTCTTCACCGGCAAGGGCGGCGTCGGCAAGACCTCGATCGCCTGCGCGGCGGCGCTGGCTTTGGTGCGCTCCGGCAAGACCGTCCTGCTGGTCTCCACCGACCCGGCGTCCAACGTCGGGCAGGTCTTCGGACTGACGATCGGCAACACCATCACCGCGATCCCGGACGCGCCCGGGTTGTCCGCCCTGGAGATCGACCCCGAGGCCGCCGCCGCGGACTATCGCGAGCGGATCATCGGGCCCGTCCGGGGGCTGCTGCCGGAATCGGCGATCGCGTCCATCACCGAACAGCTCTCCGGTTCGTGCACCACCGAGATCGCCTCGTTTGACGAGTTCACCGGCCTTCTCACCGACGCCGACGACACCGTCGCCGGCTTCGACCACATCCTGTTCGACACTGCCCCGACCGGGCACACCATCCGTCTGCTCCAACTGCCCGGCAACTGGACCGAGTTTCTGCAAGCCGGCAAGGGCGACGCCTCTTGCCTTGGCCCCCTGGCCGGACTGGACAAGCAGAGAAGTACCTATGCCGAAGCGGTGGCAGCGCTGGCCGACCCCGATCGCACCCGCCTGGTCCTGGTTACCCGGCCCACCCGGTCGGCGCTACGCGAAATCGACCGCACTCATACCGAACTGGCCGCCCTCGGCATGAACCGCCAATACGTCGTCGTCAACGCCGTCATGCCCGCGCCGGCCGATGACTCCGATCCGTTGGCCTCGGCGGTCCACCGCCGCGAGCGCGCAGCCTTGGCCGACACGCCGGCCGCGTTGCGGGTTCTGCCCACCGACTGCGTCGACCTCAAAGCCGACAACATGGTCGGCCTGGAGGCCCTGCGAACCCTGTTCGAGACCGCTGCGGTCGCCGAACCGGCCGCCTCCGTACCCGCTGCCCCGCACGCCATCGCCGTCGCCCCCCTGCGCGACCTGGTCGACGAGATCGAGCGTGGCGGAACGGGACTCGTCATGTGTATGGGTAAAGGTGGGGTCGGTAAGACGACTGTCGCCGCTGCCATCGCGGTCGCTCTCGCCGAACGCGGCCACGACGTGCACCTGAGCACCACTGACCCCGCCGCGCACCTCGCCGAAACCCTCCAGGGCGGTGTCGATCACCTTCGGGTCTCCCGCATCGACCCCGCCGAGGCCAGCCACGCCTACCGCGAACGCGTCATGGCCACCAAGGGAGCCGACCTCGACGAGGCCGGCCGGGCCACCCTCGCC
>CAIOYU010000208.1 GCA_903862565.1 uncultured Actinomycetes bacterium
AGCACCGAGGAGTCGACATAGGCGATCATGTGCGATCCCGTTCAGCGTCCAACAGTTCGTCGATTTGGCCCCCCAGGCCGCGGGTGCTCGCAACGGTGCGTCGGCGGCGGTCCGCCGAAACCGCTCGGGCCTCGACCCGGCAGAGGGCGCCCGTGGCCGCGGCTGCTGCGCGCAGTTGCGCCCGGCGGTCGGCTCCGTCGGCGTCGGCGGCCGCATCGAGTATTTCGTTCGCCACCGCATTGAGACTGCGTCCCTCGCGTGCAGCGCGGGCCATCAAGCGACCGTGCAGATCCTCCGGAACCCGGAGCAGCAACTGCTTCATCGCGTGATGATATCAATGGACTACGACTGATAGCATTTCCTTACTCGTGCCACGCTGTTCGCTATGCCACACCCCTCCACAGAAGTCTCCCGGCTGCGTGAAAAGCAGAGCACCGACCGCGGGCGTCTCGACGAACTCCTGGACGCCACCCCACTGGCCACTGTCGCTTTCGTGCGCGACGGCCACCCGGTGGCCCTTCCGACCGGCTTCGCCCGTATCGGCGACGAGCTGGTGATTCACGGCTCCACCGGTTCGCCCTGGCTGCGCCACCTGGCCGGCGGCGCAACGGCGTCGGTATGCGTCACCACCCTCGACGGGATCGTCGTCGCCCGCAGCGCGTTCGAATCGTCGTTCCGCTTTCGCAGCGCGGTGCTGTTCGGAAGTTTCGTCCAAGTAGACGGCGACGCCAAGGTCGGATACCTACAGACGCTGACCGATGCCTTCATCCCGGGCCGGGTGGCCGAACTGCGCGACAGCACCGCCAAGGAACTCGCGGCGACGCTCGTGCTCGGGATGCCGATCACAGCGGACAACTGGTCGCTGAAGGTCGGGGAGGGTTGGCCCGAGGACGACGAGGCCGACGTCGCAGCAGGTGCGTGGGCTGGCGTGGTGCCGATCATCAGCGGCTACGGGGCGGCCCTGCGCGCCCCGGATTGTCCCGATTCCGTGCCGGTGCCGGCGTCGGTGCGTGCGCTCGTCGGCGAGTAGGGGCCGGGGTGCGCGTAGCGATTCTGCCTCGCGCGGCAATCGGGCGGGCAAACAAAGCCGGCTAGGCGTAGCCGCCGGCGCCGACGAACCGCGCGGCGGCAATGACGGCGGCCATCTGCAGGCCGGTCGTCTGGATGAGCGGTACCGCCGACAAACTAGTGGTCCGGCGGTATCGGGCCAGTCGCGCCTCGAGCACGGTACCGGCGGCAGCCTGCGCCACCGGGGACTGAGCGCGCCGTGCAAGTCGGAGCAGCAGTGCCGGGGTGCGCAGTGCTGATGTCCCGGCTTCGAACCCGACAAGTTCACGCGTGCTGAGCAGTCGGTCTCCGGACCCGGACGGACGCGTCTGCTCCAGGGCCGAGATGGCGCCGACGGCCGCGGGAACGCAGTCGGTCAAAGACTCGGTGATGGACTCGGCCTCGGATGAGCCGTTGCGCGCCGCCAGGGTGGGTAACCACTCACTCACCAATTCGACATCCTCTCGCAGCAGCAGGATCCGCTCGTCGAAGACCTCGCCCAGGGTGCGGCCCGACGGGCCGGCGTCACCCTCGCGCGCGTCGCGCCACAGCGGAACTTCGCAGGTCATGCTGAAGGTGCCGAACCGCTGCCTAGCAAAGTCGGCGCTGGAATCCCCGGCCTGCCAGGTCGCGCCCGGCGCCGTCCCAGGCAGCGTGTTGCGCGCGAGAATGTCCGGGATGGACGGGAAGGAGAAGATCCCGGGCCGGTGAACCGTCATCTCGGCCAGCGGTTCGCCGACCTCGTTTAGCGAGACGCCGAATCTGGTTGGCATTGCGGCGAGTTCGTGGGCGAGTCGCGGTGACTCCTTGCTGAGGATGAAGAACGCCCCGCCGGTGTCCGCGCCGTGCAGCGAGCACTGCAATCGCGGTCGGGTGATCTCCAGCGCCCTCTGCCAGCAGACGTTCTCCGGGGTGCTCTCACGGAATTGGTAGGTCGGCAGGTCGATCGGAAAGCTGTATTCGGGCTGGAGCCGAAACGGCGGCCGGAAGAAGGCGGCGAGATAGGCATCGAGGTCCGGTGAAGCTCCGAACCATCGTTCATTCAGAGCGATCCCGTCGATATCTATCGCGGGGATGAAATGCCACTGCCACTCCGGAGTCGGCGAGGTGGCGAGCTGATCCAGCATCCGCAGGATGGTGAGGCATCCCGTCGGCTCATTCGGATGCGGAGCGCCGACGATCAACGCCGAATGCGGACCGTGGCCGATGGACAACATCGGAATCGGTCGGTCCCGCCGGCTGTTCCCGAGATGTTCGACCCGTACCCGGTTGGCGAGACCGAGCCGACCGACGATAGCCGCCGCGGTGAGATCCTCGGAAGACGGCAGGGACAGTGCGGATTCCACGGCGGCGTCCGTCACTGCCGCGGCAGCACCCGCTTCGGATGCTTCGGCCCGCCGTCGGTACAGGCGATCTCGTAGGGGTCGTAGGCCGGCCACAGCCCTGTCTCGTTGTCGCGCAATGTGGGCACCCCGCTTTCGGCGGAGACTCCCTCCCCGCTGAAGACTGCAATCCGTTCGTCCCCAAGATAGCCGGTGCCGCGGTGGCGTCGGCGATACTGGGCGCGTGCAGTGGTTGCGGGTGGATCCCACGTCGGCGACGCCGTTGTTCGACCCAAATGATGCCGAACTTCTTTTTCCTGACCGCATCCGCCGCAAAGTCTAAGCGCGGCAAGCTGTTCCCCCCGCCGCCCACGCCTTGGGTGGCTTCAGAAACACAACCGTTCTCAAGTTCAAAGGCTGGGGCTGAAACATCGGTGGGAGGCGAGTCGCTCACTACCCATTTTCCCGATACGCGCAACCTGCGCTCGTGGGACCGAGATCCGGTGCCGTCGAGGACGTCCTCCGTGCGGGGGTCACCCCGCCGATCTGTCCGCAGGTTTTTGGTGCCCCCGGCAGGATTCGAACCTGCGGCCTTCTGCTCCGGAGGCAGACGCTCTATCCCCTGAGCTACGGGGGCGCAGCATGACCGCGCCGTGGGCCTTCACAGAGTAACGCATCCGGATTCGGGTCCGCGGTGCGCCGGACCATAGGATGAACCACCGTGACCCCCGCCGACCTCGCCGAGCTGCTTCACCGCACCGCCGCGGCAGTGCTCACCGAGCACGGCCTGGATCCGGCGGTTCTTCCAGCGACCGTCACTGTCGAGCGGCCGCGTAATCCCGAGCACGGCGACTACGCCACCAACGTGGCTCTTCAGGC
>CAIOYU010000209.1 GCA_903862565.1 uncultured Actinomycetes bacterium
GACGCCGACGTCGCCGCAAGGGTTGCCGACGGCAAGGCCAACGATGTTCCTTCCCGTGCCTCGCGCAGCGTCGGGGACATCGTCCGGTCGAATGTCCTGACCCGGATCAACGCCATCCTCGGTGTGCTGTTTCTCATCGTGCTGGCCACCGGATCGCTGATCAACGGCCTGTTCGGCCTGCTCATCGTCGCCAACAGCGCCATCGGCATCATCCAGGAACTACGCGCCAAGACAACCCTGGACAACCTCGCCATCGTCGGACAGGCCAAACCCACCGTGCGCCGCCAGTCCGGGACCCGTGACCTGCCGCCCAACGAGGTGGTGCTCGACGACGTCATCGAGATCGGTCCGGGTGATCAGATCGTCGTCGACGGCGAGATGCTCGAGGCCTCCGCCCTGGAGGTCGACGAGTCCCTGCTCACCGGCGAGGCGGACCCGATCGGCAAGCACGTCGGCGACCCGGTGATGTCGGGCAGTTTCGTGGTGGCCGGCAGCGGCGCCTACCGCGCCACCAAGGTGGGCCGCGAGGCCTACGCCGCGCGTCTGGCCGAAGAGGCCAGCAAGTTCAGCCTCGTGCGTTCCGAGCTGCGCACCGGTATCGACAAGATCCTCAAGCTGATCACCTACCTGCTCTGGCCCACCGGGTTGCTGACCATCTACACGCAGTTGTTCCTGACCCACGTCGGCTGGAAAGAGGCCGTGCTGCGGATGGTCGGCGCGCTGGTGCCCATGGTCCCGGAGGGTCTGGTGCTGATGACCTCGATCGCGTTCGCGGTCGGGGTGATCCGGCTGGGCCGGCGGCAGTGTCTGGTGCAGGAACTCCCCGCCATCGAGGGGTTGGCCCGCGTCGATGTGGTGTGTGCCGACAAGACCGGGACGCTGACCGAGAACGGCATGCGGCTGGCCGAGGCCCAGACTCTGGACGACGCGCTTCCGGAGCAGGTCGGCGCCGTGCTGGCGGCGATGGCCGCCGACGACCCGCGGCCCAACGCGAGCATGCAGGCCATCGCCGAGGCCTACCCGCAGTCGCCGGGCTGGACCGTTTCCGCCGTCGCCCCGTTCAAGTCGGCCACCAAGTGGAGCGGCGCGTCCTACGGTGAGAACGGGAACTGGGTGATCGGCGCACCGGACGTGCTGCTGGAGCCGGGGACGCCAGTGGCCGAACGTGCCGAGCAGATTGGTTCCAAGGGCCTGCGGGTGCTGTTGCTGGGCTCATCCAATCGCAGCGTCGACGACGCGGACGCCCCGGGCCGGGTGACTCCGGTGGCGTTGGTGGTGCTCGAGCAACGCGTCCGCCCCGACGCCCGCGACACCCTGGAGTACTTCGCCGAGCAGGACGTCGCGGTCAAGGTCATCTCCGGGGACAACGCGGTGTCGGTGGGTGCGGTCGCCGGGTCGCTGGGACTGCACGGCGAGACCATGGACGCCCGCGAACTGCCGACCGACCAGACCGCACTGGCCGACACGATGGCCGAATACACCACGTTCGGGCGGGTCCGCCCCGACCAGAAACGTGCGATGGTGCACGCGCTGCAGTCCCGGGACCACACCGTGGCGATGACCGGCGACGGGGTCAACGACGTCCTGGCCCTCAAGGACGCCGACATCGGAGTGGCCATGGGCTCGGGCAGTCCGGCCTCCCGCGCGGTGGCGCAGATCGTGCTGCTGGACAACAAGTTCGCCACCCTGCCCTACGTGGTGGGGGAGGGCCGCCGCGTCATCGGCAACATCGAGCGGGTGTCCAACCTGTTCCTCACCAAGACCGCGTACTCGGTGCTGCTGGCGCTGCTGGTGGGGGTGGCCGGATTGGTCAGCCACTGGGGGCACACCGAGCCGCTGCTCTACCCGTTTCAGCCCATCCACGTGACCATCGCGGCCTGGTTCACCATCGGGGTGCCCGCCTTCGTGCTGTCTCTGGCCCCCAACAACGAGCGGGCGCGGACGGGCTTCGTCCGCCGGGTGGTGAGTTCGGCGCTGCCGTCCGGGGCGGTGATCGGCCTGGCCACGTTCTGCTGCTACGTCCTGGCCTATCCGGGCACCAGGGGCACCCTGGTGCAGCAGACGCAGGCGTCGACGGCGGCGCTGATCACGCTGCTGATCAGCGCACTGTGGGTCCTGGCGGTGGTGGCCCGTCCCTACCAATGGTGGCGGGTTGCGCTGGTGGCAACCTCGGCAGTGGCGTACGTGGTGATCTTCGCTCTGCCGTTGGCGCGGGAGAAGTTCATGCTCGATCCATCCAACGTGCCCCTGACGACGACGGCTGTGGCGATCGGGCTGGTTGCCGCCGCGCTGATCGAGGCCATCTGGTGGATCCAGGGCCGGTTGCTGGGGGAGCCGAGGCGGGTATGGCGGTAAACGTGCGAGGTGCTTAGATTGTCGCGAGGACTTCGTTTGAGTCCCCAGCACTGAGAAAGGGTTGAACATATGTCGTTCATCGACAAGGCCAAAGAGGCATTCGAGCACGCCAAGGAGACTGTCGCCGAGACCGTCGAGCACGCAAAGGACGCCGTCGGCGACACCGTCGACAAGGTCCAGGACGCGGCCCACACCGCCGTTGACAAGGCCACCGACGCGGCTGCCAACGCCAAAGAGGCCGTCGCCGGCGCTGTCGACAACGCCAAAGAGGCCGTCACCGGTGCCGCCGACACCGTCGAGGCCAAGGCTGACGCGGTCGCCGACAAGGTTGCCGACAAGATCGACGGCGAGTAATCGAGTAACACACGATGGCGAAGGTCTCGGTTTCCGTAGACGTTCCGCTGTCACCTGAGGAGGCGTGGCAGCACGCCTCCGACCTGTCCCGGTACAAGGAATGGCTCACCATTCACCGGGTCTGGCGTTCCAAGCTGCCCGAGAACCTCGACAAGGGCTCCGTCGTGGAGTCCATTGTCGAGGTCAAGGGCATGCCCAACCGGATCAAGTGGACCATTGTGCACTTCAAAGCGCCGGAAGCCATGACGCTCAACGGCGTCGGCACCGGCGGTGTCAAGGTCAAACTGATCGGCAAGGTCAGCCCGAGCAGCAAGGGCGGGGCCGCCGCCTCGGTCGTCACGATGGACGTCCACCTCGGCGGTCCCGCTCTGTTCGGGCCGATCGGCATGATCGTCGCCGCCGCCTTGCGCGGCGACATTCAGGCTTCCCTCGACAACTTCGTGTCGGTGTTCTCAGGTAGCCAAACCGGGTGACGCCATTACCCCGGCGCTATGAGGCCGACGTCGATGTCGAGGCCATCGAGGCGATCGACTTCCACACCCACGTCGAGATCGACGCCACGGGCCAGTGCGCCTACGACGCCGAACTGGCGGAGGCCACCGGGCGGTACTTCAACCTCGGCCCCGACCACTTCGCTCGGGTCGACGACCTCGCAGCCCACTACCGCGCTCACAACACCGCCGCGGTGGTGTTCACCATCGATGCGGCGACAGCCTCCGGCCACCGGACCAACTCCGTCGAGGATCTGATTGCCGGCGCCGTGCGCAACAACGACGTGCTGATCCCGTTCGGCACCGTCGACCCATGGTCTGAGGGCGCGGTGCGCAGAGTGCGCGAGCTCACCGAGGACTTCGGTGTGCGGGGATTCAAATTCCACCCCAGCCTGCAGGGTTTCGAACCCAACGATCGCCGCTTCTACCCGATCTACGAGGCGCTCGCCGCCGCGGGCGTGCCTGCACTGTTCCACACCGGGCAGACCGGTCTGGGTTCGGCACTGCCCGGCGGGCACGGCATCAAGTTGCGCTACTCGGACCCGATGCTGCTCGACGATGTCGCCGCCGACTTCCCCGAGCTGACGATCGTGATGGCCCACCCGGCCGTGCCCTGGGTGGACGCCCAGATCGCGATCGCCTCCCACAAGGCGAACGTCTACGTCGACCTGTCCGGCTGGTCGCCGAAATACTTTCCGCCCCAACTGGTTCGGGCCATCGGCCGCCAGCTGAAGACCAAGGCGCTGTTCGGCACCGACCACCCCTACATCACGCTGGAGCGCTGGCGTCGAGACTTCGACACCCTCGACCTCGACCCGCAGGCGTTGCCCCTGATCCTCAAGGGCAACGCCGTGCGGGTGCTCGGCCTTTAGAGCTTGCCCTCCAACTGCATCTGGCGCAGCGTCTTGCGGTCGGGCTTGCCGACGTTGGTTACCGGCAGCGCGTCGAGGAAGGCGACCTCGGTGGGAACCTTGTAGCCCGAGAGGTTCTCCTTGCAGAACGCGCGCACCTCGTCGACGGTCAGTTCCTCGCCCGGCTTGAGCACCAGGGTGAGCTTCAGGCTCTCGCCGCGCTTCTCGTCGGGGATACCGAAGGAGCACGCCTGCAACACCTTCGGGTGGCCGTACATCAGTTCGTCGATCTCACGCGGGTACACGTTGAACCCACTCGAGAGGATCATGTCCTTCTTGCGGTCGACGATGAAGATGTGGCCGTCGGAGTCGAGGACGGCGATATCGCCGGTGGAGAGCCAGCCGTCGATGAAGGTCTTCGCGGTCTCCTCCGGGTTGTTCCAGTACTCCCGCATGACGGTCGGCCCCTTGCAGAGCAGCTCGCCGGGTTCGCCCAGCGGCATCTCCTTGGTGGGATCGTCCAAGTCGACGATGCGAACGTCGTTGTCCGGGAAGGGAATACCGACACCACCGGGCTTGCGCAGGGTGTGCAGCGGATTGGCAGTGACGATGTTGGAGGTCTCCGACATGCCGTAACCCTCGGTGATCACCGCACCGGAGAGTTCCTCGAAGGTCTTCATCGCCTCGACTGGCAGCGGGGCGGAGCCCGATACCACGGCCTTCACCGACCCGATCTTCGAGGACTTGATATCGGGATGCTGGTTGAGACCGATGATCATCGTCGGCACTGCCGGGAACAGATTCGGCTCGTGGGCATTGACCGCCGCCAGCACGTTGTCGGTGCTGGGTTGGGGCACCAGGATGATCGTCCCGCCGAACACGTGGTTGACGTTGACGTTCATGTTGAAGCCGTAGATGTGATAGAGCGGCACCGCCGCCAGGCAGCGCAGGTGATCGGTCTTCTCGAACACCGGCGACATCCAGTAGCTCTCCTGGTAGGCGATCGACACCAGGTTCTTGTTCGTCAGCACGCAACCCTTGGACAGGCCCGTCGTACCGCCGGTGTACTGCAGCATGAGGATGTCGTCGGCATGGACGTCGACGGAGGGTTCGGTGTCGGCGCCCGCTCCCACAATTTCGTTGAAGTCCAGCACGCCGGGTGCCGACTCCACCTCGAACGCACCTGAGGGAACCTGGAAAGCAATGACGTGCTTCAGCGGTGTGTCGCCGGCTTTCAGGACCTCGATCGGCCCCTTGGCGAACGCGGCCATCACGATGAGTGTCTCGGCGCCGCTGTCCTTGACGTAGTGGTGGACTTCTTTCACGGGAGCCAGCGGATTCACCTGCACGACGATGGCGCCGATCTTGGCGCAGGCCTCGAACGCGATCACGTACTGCGGCACGTTGGGCGACATGAGAGCGACACGGTCGCCCTTCTTCACCCCGAGCGACGTCAGCGCGTTGGCCGCCTTGCGGGCCATCATGTTGACCAGCCCGTAGGGCAGCTTGGTGTCGCCGACGATCAGGTAGTCGCGCTCGGGGTTGGCTTCGGCGCAGGCGTTGAACATCTGCTTGATCGACAGCGGTGGATAGATGCAGGAGTACGGAACTCCCTTGTCGTACAGCGCAAACCAAGGCTTGTTTTTGTCAACCATCGATTACCCCCGCCGGGTCTCCTGTGCTCCGCGTTTCGGCGCACTTCGCTCGACAGCGTCTCACCGTTGCTCCAACGGTGCGGGGGGAACGCAAGAACCGACCGAAGGTCTACCTGGTCCGGTAGTGGGACTTGCCCGACCTCGTGGTGCGTTGGCCGGTCCGCAGGGTGGCCAGCAATTCGCGGAACGGGCCGACGAGGTAGATGGTGTCTCCGGCGGCCAAGCGGTAGCCCGGCTCGGGATGCAACCCCAGGCCGGTACTCGGGTGCCTGATCGCGATGACGCGGGTCTGGGTGGAAAGGTCGAGCAGTCGCATGCCGTCGAGTTCGCTGCCCGGTTCGACCTCACCGCCGCCGATCATGAACGACCGCTGGCCGACGGAGAAGGTGCCGAGCACCTGAAGCCCCATCGCTGCCCCCATGAACCACGGGGTCGCCAGGTCGACGGTGGAGCGGACGAAATTGAAGCCGAGTCGCTGCCCCACGGCGCGCCCCAGGGCACGGTCGTAGATCCGCATGACGATGGGCACCCGTCGGTGGTGCTCCGTCTGGTCCGGGCCGAGCATCTCTCGCGCGACGATCGCGGTCTCGATGTTGGTCATGTCGTCTTCGGTCAGCACGGCGAAGGCCCGGGCCCGACGGATCTGCGCTGCTTCAAGGGTGTCGCGCATGGTGGCGTCGCCGAAGATCACCGGAATCCCGAGTTCCCTTGCGCCGCTCAGATACCTGTTGTCCTCGTTGCGTTCGATGACCACGACGCCCTGGCCGGCCGCACGCAGCATGTCGGCGACCCGGGTACCGAACGACCCGAGGCCCACGATCACGAAGTGCCGATGAAGGTGGCTGGCCTTCTGCAGGCCGGCCGATTTCATCAGGCGTCGCGACAGCAGCACATCGGTGGCGAAGCCGATGACGAACGCGCTGGCGGCCCAGCCGACGAGCATCATCATCACGCCCCACAAACGGAGCCAGGTCGGTTGATCGGAGAAGTTGAAGTCGCCGTAGCCGGTGGTCGAAATCGTTGCGGCAGTGAAGTACAGCGCGTCCACCCAGGTGAATTCGTCCTCGTGGCGGTAGAAGTACCGCAGGACGACCGTCGATACGATCAGCAGTGTCGCGGCTACCGCCAGCGCCCGGTAGAACATCGGGTTGATGTCGTGGTGCAGAGCCCGGACGGAGTCGGCCATCCGCACCGGCACCGACCGATCCTTCACCGTCGCCACGATCGGCGCCGACGCCGGCACTCCTTCTGCGGCCAACTCCGGCGACGTGCCGATCATCGTCGTCCAGTCGCCCTCGTACACCTCGATGTCGCGATTGGGACAGGCGATCACCTCGCCGGGGTTCGGCGCCTTCCCGCCCCGCAGAACGGCAACCGGCGCGAGGTGTCCATAGAGTTCGCGAAACGTGCCGCCACGGCTGGCGGTGTCGCCCGAGACGACGAACGTGGTGTTGCTCACGGTGATCGTGTGGGTGGTGCGGCCGAGGAGGGCTTCGACCACCGACGGCGCCGCCAGGTCGGCGACGTCGAGCACAGCGCCCGGGCCGTTGCTGTCGGCCAGTGCCGCGCGCAGCACGCTGTTGGACAACCGGGCGACCACGCGGACGATGGGGTTGGCCTGCCGGGCCAGTAGCGCCACCTCGAGGTTGACCGCGTCGTCGGCGGAGGCGCAGATCACCGCCGCAGCGGAGCTGATGCCCGCAGCCTCCAGACCGGTGGGGGAGTGCAACTGCACCACGGTCATCTCGGCATCGTTGAGCTCGTCGATGATCCGCAACGCGAGCGCGTCATCACCGCAGACAATGATGTGTCCGAGCATGGGGAAACGGTACGGGGTCTGCGCTACGGAATAGTCGCGGATGTGGTGCGCTGACCGTAACGATTGGTTGGTGGCTAGGGTCTGATCCATGTCACGGCTGCGTCCAGGGTGGTTGTTGGCGCTGTTCGCGGCGGCGCTGGCCATCAGTTCCTGGCTGCCCTGGTTGACGACGTCGGTCGGCGGCGGGGGCCGGGCCAGCGCCATCGGGGGAACTTTCGGCAGCCTGGAACTTCCGGCCCGATTCGGCGCCGGCCAGCTGATCGCCCTGTTGTCGTCGGTGCTGATCGTCCTGGGTGCGATGATCGGCCGAGAGCTGTCCCCGAGGCTGGCCGCCGCCGCTTCGGTGGTGGTATCGGTGCTGGTCGGGATCCTGTGCTGGTGGTACCACCACGCCAACGTCCACCCGCCGGTCGCGGCGGGTTACGGGTTCTACCTCGGCGCGGCCTGTGCACTCGGTGTGCTGGTGTGCTCGGTGTTGGCGCTGACGGCGGCGTTGGCGACCTCTCGCCGGTAGGCTGAGCCGGGTTTTCGGCCGGGTCTTCCGGCTGGCTTTTCGAAGGGGATCGCACGTGCACACTGCACACAAGGCCAGTAGGCCGGCAATGACGGCAACCGCGACGGCGTCCCTTCTGGTCGTCGCCCTGTCGGGTTGTTCGGCGGGCAAGCCGTCGGCGGACAAGTGCGACACCGTATCGGCGATGATGGCCGATATTCCGACCCGGACAGACCAGGAGCCGAAGATGCGTATCCCGTTGCCGGCGGGCTGGGAGCGTAACACCAAGCAGGACAACGAGTCGGTCCGCTTCGCGATCAGCAACCCCGCGCTGGCCACCGACAACTTCACCCCGAACGCGGTGGTGACGCTGCAGAAGGTCAGCACCTCCGTCGGCAAGCCGGACAAGATCCTCGAGGCGCAGAACGACCAGCTGACCAAGAAGTTGAAGGTCACCGACATGCAGACCAAGTCCACCAAAGTCTGCGGCGCCACGGCGATCAGCAGCAGCTACACCGCGCCGGAACTCAAACTCGGCCGCAACTTCCCGACGATCCCGCCGCGCAAGGCCACATCGCTGGCCGCCATCTACAAGTCCGGCGACTCCTACTTCGTCTCGACGCTGACGGTTCAGGCGGTCAAGGGGGACAACCCCACCTACGTCAAGGATTCCGAGACCATCATCAAGGGTTTTCAGATGGTGCCGCCGCACTAGCGGTTGCCGGAATGACGAGTACATCGGCGCCGCGCAGTCGGTCGTTGCAGTGATCGCAGGAGAATTCTCCGCCGAACGGCTGCCCGCAGCCGGTGCGAGCATTGTGTGTGAGCGTCATCGCCGGTCCCTCCGGTGCGTGAAACCAGCGCTGTGACCACTGCAGCGCGGCGACCAGAACTCCGAAGAACGCCCGGCCCTTGTCGGTCAGGACGTATGCCGTGCCGTCGGCGGGATCGAGGGTGAGCACGCCGATCGCGCAGAAGGTCTGCAGCCGCTGGGTCAACAGACTGGGCGGGGCACCGAGCTGAACCTGAAAGTCGGTGAAGCGGGTCGCGCCGAGAAAAGCCGCCACCAACAGTGCTGCCGCCCAGCGGTTTCCGAGCACACTCATCGTCTCGGGGAATAAGCCCGCCTGCCGGGCTGAGCCCGCGTGGGAGTCCGAACGGCGTCGGGTCACGGCCCTGGGTGCGGAGCGCTCCCACGTTCCGCTGGGCCCGGGCGTGAGGTCGATGTCGCCGGCGCCCACCGGGTGCCGGCAGCTTGCGCACCGCAGCACCGGGGAGAACCGCTCACCGCAGGCTGCGTGGTGCATGACGGGCAACCCCTGGCGATGCTCGGCCACCCAGGTGAGCTCCCACTCCCAGATGGCGAGCAACACCGGCCACAGTGTGCGACTACGCGGCGTCGGACGGTAGTCGGCGGTGAGCATCTCTTCGCCCACCAGGACCCGGAGCCTGTTGCTCAGCACCGCATTGGAGATCGGCAGGCGCGCGGCGAAGTGACTGTATCGCTGGGCGCCTAGCAGTGCCTGCTGCAGAATCAGCAGGTTCCACTCGTCGCCGAGCAGTCCCAGCATGCGGCCCACGGCGTTGGTGTCGCCGGGAGCCAGCGCGGTGGGCACGAGAACCCGACTGCTAAAGGCCGACGGCCGCGGCTGCCGAGTCGGTCTCCTGCCAGCGCCGCAGTGACGAACCGGCGACCCAGGTGGAATGGGTGCCGCTGGAAATCCGTTCGGGCAGTTGAATTTTGCAGACCGGACCGTCGGTGAGCCGGGCCGCGTCGAACACCAGGCAGTAGGAGGCGTCGTCGTTCATGTCGGTGGTCAGTGTCACCAGATAGCCGTCGTCCTCGCCGCGGCTGCCGACCCGCGGTGCCATGGCCGTCTCGCTGCCGTAGACACCGTCGCCGAAGCTGATGTGTTCCTCGGCCCCGGACTGGACGTCGTGGCGGATCAGCCCGTTGAACAGGAACCAGCCCGGCTTGCCGGTGGCAGCGTAGGCGTATCGGTACGGCTCGCCGCTGTGTGCGGGGTTGATCATGCCGAACTCGGAGATGTTCTCCGACAACGGTTCCTCGGTGGTGGCTCCGGTCTTGAGGTTGAACCGCCAGCGGTGCAGGCGGGCCTGCATGCGGTCGAGGGCCAGGAACCGGAAGGCGCGCTGCCACTTGTCCTCGGCGCTGTTGTCGAGTGGGTTGGGGTCGCCCTGATAGAACCCGTCGAGCACGATCTCGTCGCCGTCCTCATAGGCGTTGGTGAAGTGCAGGACGAAGGTGGGGTCGGCCTCGAACCACCGGATGTCCTTGCTGTCTCCACGGCGCGGAATCACCGCGAAGCGCGAGGGCATCTCGGAGTAGAAGTGCGGGACGTGCAGGTTGCGCTCGAGTAGTTCGGGCTGCCAGAACAGGGGAAAATCGTTGAGAATGGCGTAGTTCCGGGTGAACGCCATGTCGTGCGGCAGTCGCGGGCCGGGCAGTGGGACGTCGACGTAATGCACCAGGTCGTTGTTCGCGTCGACCACGCCGTAGTGCAGGTACGGGTCTTTCTTGCTGTAGTTGAAGAAGAGCATCTCGTCGGTGCGATCGTCGACCTTCGGGTGCGCGGAGACCCCCCAGTCGAACGGGAACGCGCCGTTCCAGGTGTCCTTGCCGAGGGTCTCCCCGGTGTAGGGGTCGACGCGGTAGAGGTCGCCGCACTGGTAGAAACTCGTCAGGGCGGTGCCGCGGTGGACGACGACGTCGGTGCTCGAGGCGTCCTTGAGCATGGTCCGGGCACCCCAACCGTGGTCGGTTTTGGCCAGCGACAGCGGTTCGGCCAGGCCCGGCCACAGCGACTCGCCGGCCTTCTGCTCGGCCTCGAATGCCTCGGTGCGGACGAACCGGTTGCGGTAGAAAGCTTTTCCGTCCCGGAACCCCACGATCTGCAGCATGCCGTCACCCTCGAAAGGGTGGTAGAACTTCATCGCTGGATGCAACGGGTTCTCGGTGTTGCGCAGATAGATGCCGTCGAGGTCGGCGGGGATCTCGCCCTCGACGACCCTCAGGTCATCGGCGCGCCACTCGGTGGTCTGCGGCCGCCACGGTCCGGTCCGGTACGGATGGTCGTCGTCCTCGGGCAGCGTGGACAGGAACTTGCCGACGACTTCTACGTCCATTCTTGCGGTCCTCTCACGCGACGTCATCGGCGGATCCGATGACGAAACTGACTGTGGTGGCGGTACTTCCGCCGAAGTTGAGGGTGCCGAAGCGCCGTGCGCCGTCGACTTGGTAATCACCGGCCAGGCCGCTGACCTGTTTGGCGGCGTCGAGCATCATCCGGATGCCCGACGCGCCGACCGGGTGCCCGCCGCCGATGAGGCCGCCGCTGGGGTTGATCGGCAACCGCCCGCCGATCTCCAGGTCGCCGGATTCGACAGCCTTCCAGGACTCACCCGGTGCGGTCAGGCCGATGTGGTCGATCGCCAGGTACTCACTCGGGGTGAAGCAGTCGTGCACCTCGAATCCGTCGAGGCCGTCGAGGCCGACGTTCGCCCGGGCGAAGGCGTCCTGCACCGCGTCCCGAACATGCGGCAGCACATAGGGGTTGGACGCGTCGCGGTCGAGTTTCTGGCGCAGGCCCAACCCGACCGTGCGGTGCCCCCATCCTTCGATCAGGCCGATCGGGCGGATGCCGGGGTGATCGCGGAGAAACTCTTCGCTGACCAGCACCACCCCGGCCCCGCCGTCGGTCATCTGACTGCAGTCGTACCGGCGGATGCGCCCTTCGACGGGGGGGTTCGCCACGTCATCGCCGCCATAGGAGACCAGGTCGGGTACCTGCCAGTCCCGGGTCTGTGCGTTGGGGTTGCGCTTGGCGTTGGCCAGGTTCAGAGCCGCGATGGCGTGCAGGTGGGCGTCGTCGATGCCGAACCGGCGGTCGTACTCGTCGGCCACCTCATCGAACATGAACGGCCACAGGAACTGTGCGTCCCGGCCCTCGTGGCCGGTCCACGCCGCGGCGCCGAGGTGCTGGGCCGCGGTGTCCCCGGGCACGGTCTTCTCCAGTTCCAGGCCGACCACCAGTGCGGTGCGGTAGTTGCCGGCCCGCAGATCGGCGATCGCTGCCAGTGCCGCCACACTGCCCGAGGCGCAGGCAGCCTCGTGCCGGGTTGCGGGGGTGCCCCACAGTGCGTCGTTCACCGTCGCCGGCATGGCTCCGAGGTGGCCCTGGCGGGCGAACATCTCGCCGAACGCGTTGGCTACGTGGACGACGTCGATGTCGGCGGCGTCGACCATGGCCTCGGTCAGGGTTGCGTCGACGACCTCGCGGGTCAGGTCGGCGAAGTCGTGCCCCTCGCGGGTCAGGTTGCGGGCGAAATCGCTCTGGTAGCCGCCGAGAATCCAGACACTGCCGGTCATCGCCTGAGGCTACTACAACTAACAGAGTGATTGAATCTGGTGGTCCGACGCCTTTCCCATTCGGGCCGGTTGGGTTGGCTAAAATCTTGTCATCACGTCAAACCCGGACCCAGGCCCCCACCTCGTCGTCGTCAGCGACAGACGGCTCCAGAGGGACTGCCTCACAGCGCAATTGGCCGCTCACGGCATGGCCGCGGAGGGCGCATGGGACATGCCGTCCCTGCTGGCCGCCGTCAACGCCGGCCAGCCCGATATCGTCCTGATCCAAAGCGGCACCCAGGACGCCGCCACCTTGCTCGCGGTGAGTCTCGGGCTCGGCCGCGCGACGAAGGTGGTGGTCTTCGATCTGTCGGTGGGGCGTGAGGCGGAGATCATCGCGGCCGCCGAGGCCGGTGTCGCCGGACTGCACCTCGACTCGGAGTCCTTCGCGGATCTGCTGGCTGTGCTTCAGGCCGTCAGTCAAGGTCACGCGCAGTGTTCCCCGGAGGTGTCGGCCATCTTGTTGCGGCGTGTGTACGCCTTCGCCGGTGAATCGAACCCCGATGCCCAGACGGACATGCTCAGCCCGAGGGAGGTCGACATCCTGGAACTGATCGCGGTGGGCCTCACCAACCAGCAGATCGCGTCGCGTCTCGCGCTGAGCCTGCCCACCGTGAAGAACCACGTCCATCGGGTGCTCACCAAGATGGGGGTGGCGTCACGCGCCGAGGCGGTCACGGTCTACCAGGCAAACCAGTACGGCAACCCGGCTCAGGGCCAACTCTGATGCGGTCGGCCAAGCCACAGGCCTGAACGCGACCCGACGTGCCCCCGGCAGGATTCGAACCTGCGACACCGGCTTTAGGAGAGCCGTGCTCTATCCCCTGAGCTACGGGGGCCAACAGGCTGGGAGCATACCGTCTGCCAGTCGTTGGCCCTCGCTGTCAGCGCCCTGCGTAGTCCGTTCCGCAGAGGGCGATCAAGTAGTTGTGGCCATGCTCGGGGGCACGCAAGGGGTAGTTCCGGCGGAGCCAGGAAGCCACTCGTGTCGGTGCAGTCATCGAAACCCGTGAATGCATTTGTTTCCCACCTTTCCGCGGTGTTCCGTGTCCCGTTGGGGGGCACGTGGCCGGTTGTCGGCCGTCGCGAAGCGATTCCCAATATAGCCGGAAAGTAAACAAAATGAGCAATCGGCATCTGCGGAGTGTCTCGATCGTTATCCAGAGGTTAAGAGAAGGTGAACGAGTGCGACGTTGAGGAGCGTGACCAGCGCGGCTACCGTCCAGCCCAGAACCGTGGTGGCCCTGTGGTTGGCGTCGGACCCCATCACGGTCCGGTCCGAGGTCAGCTTCACCAGTGGGATCAGCGCGAACGGGATGCCGAAGGACAACACCACCTGCGACAGCACCAGGGCTCGGGTGGGCTCCAATCCGCTGGCCAGCACCGCAAGTGCCGGCGCCAGGGTGATGAGCCGGCGAACCAACAGCGGGAATTTCCGGCGCAGCAGCCCCTGCATGATCATCGCGCCCGCGTACGCGCCTACCGAGGTGGACGCCAGGCCGGATGCGAGCAGGCCGACGGCGAACAGCAACGCCACGGTGGATCCCAGTGTGGTGCCGACGGCGGCGTGGGCGCCCTCGATGGTGTCGATGTCCAGTCCGGCCAGATTGGTGGCCGCCACCAGGAGGAGGGCCATGTTGACCGTGCCGGCCAGCAGCATCGCCAGGCTGACGTCCCAGCGCGTCGCGCGCAGCAGCAGTGTTCGGCGTGGGCCCGGCGGCGCGTGTCCGTGCCGGTCGCGCGCCAGTCCCGAGTGCAGGTAGACGGCGTGGGGCATGACCGTCGCCCCCAGCATCGCGGTGGCCAGCAGAACGCTCTGAACCCCGTCGAACCGGGGCACTAGTCCTTCGATGACGTCGGTTGCCGGCGGCGGATTGGCGACGACACTGGCCAGGAATCCGATGGTGATCACCAGCAGCAGGCCGGTGATCACGCGCTCGAACACCCGCTGGCCGCGGCGGTCTCCGACCATCAGCAGCAGCAGTGACACGGCTCCGGTGATGATCCCGCCGAGCACCAGGGGAAGGTCGAACAGCAGGCGCAGAGCGATCGCGCCGCCGATGATCTCGGCGATGTCGGTGGCGATGGCAACGAGTTCGGCCTGGGCCCAGTAGGCGATCCGGGTCCCTCGGGGGGCGCGATCCCGCACGGCCTCCGGCAGGGTCAGACCGCTGACCAGCCCCAGTTTGGCGCTCAGATACTGCACCAGACCGGCCATCACGTTGGCGGCGACGACGACCCACGCCAGCAGGAAGCCGAACTGCGATCCCGCGCTGAAGTTGGCGGCGATGTTGCCGGGATCGACGTAGGCGATGGCGGCGACGAACGCCGGACCCAGCAGCGACCACCCGGGCCGCGCCGAAGCGTGCTGGCTCAAAAACCTATCCAGAGGCCGCCGGTCCCCAGGCCGAACGCCGGGATGCCCAGCCCGCCGTAGCCCCAGCCGGGGTATCGGTTGGTCAGGTTCGGGTCGGGTGAGGTGGTGATCGCCGTATGGCCGGGGGTGCGGCAGATCCGTGTGTTGGCGGCGTAGTTGTCGCACTCCGGTGTCGCAGACGCCG
This sequence comes from uncultured Actinomycetes bacterium, assembly GCA_903862565.1. Lineage (GTDB taxonomy): Bacteria > Actinomycetota > Actinomycetes > Mycobacteriales > Mycobacteriaceae > Mycobacterium. Next base: position 15,009 of record CAIOYU010000209.1, read on the forward strand.
GAGCCGCCACCGCCAGCGCGACGGCCAGCGCGCCGGTCAGCGTCAGGACCTTCATGTCGCGTCGAGTCCGCCGGCGTACAGACCGGCACCGGTGACCAGGGGCAGGCTCAGCGTGGTGCAGATCCCCGGTTCCGCGGCGACGACGGCGGGAATGGCGTTGACGATCCGCATGGCGGTGGCCAGCACCCCGGCGTGGTTGTGGTCGCCGTTGGGGCTCGACAGACAGACGTCCATCGCGTAGCACGGCTCGCCGGTGATCTCGATGCGGTAGTTGCCGCCCTCCTGCGCGGGCTGCGGCCACTGCGGGCACAGGTCGTCGCGCAGGCGGGTGATGTGCTCCAGCACGATGGCCGGTGCGCCGTCGACCAGGCCGATCACCTCGAAGCGCAGGGCTGCGGCGGTGCCTTCGGCGATATGGCCGCTGGCGATGTCGAACGCCTCCGGAGCGGGCTCCCGGAGGTACATCTCTTCCAGGCCGTCGAGTTCCAGGCCGAGACCGGCCGCCAACTGCCGCACCACCGAACCCCACCCGATGCTGAGCACCCCGGGCTGCAGCAGGATCGGGACCTCGTCCATCGGCTTACCGAAGCCCATCACGTCGAACATCACCGTGGCGCTGTCGTAGGTGGCGTAGTTGACGATCTCCATGCACCGCACCTGCTCGATGCTCTGGCAGGTTCCGGCAAGCGCCAGGGGCAACAGATCATTGGCGAAACCGGGATCGATTCCGTTGACGAAGATGCTCGACTTCCCAAGGCGCGCAGCCTCTTCGATGGGGTTGATCATCTCGTCCGGGATCACCTGCCACGGCCACTGCAGGAAGACCGGTCCGCTGCCCACCACGTTGACCCCGGCAGCCAGGATGCGCCGGTAGTCCTCCAGGGCTTCGACCAGCCGGTTGTCGGCCATCGCGGTGTAGACCGCGCAGTCCGGACTGGTGGCCAGCACCTCATCGAGGTCGGTGGTGGCCTTGATGCCGGTCACGGTGTCCAGACCCACCAGTTCGGCGGCGTCCTTGCCGGCCTTGGCATCCGAGGACACCCAGACCGCGGTGAGTTCGTAGGCGGGGTTGGTGATCAACGCCCGCAGGGCATGAGTGCCGACGTTGCCGGTCCCGATTTGTGCGACGCGGATGGGCATGGGTTTTCTCCTACAGGTCGGGGATCGGCAGGTCGAGGTTGGGGATGATCAGTCCGCCGTCGACCTCGAGCATCTTGCCGGTCAGGAAACTTCCGGCGGGCGAGGCGAGATAGACCGCGGCGGCGGCGATGTCGAGCGGATCGCCCAGTCGGCGGAGCGGGGTGGCCTTCTCCATCGACTCGCGCAGTGCGTCGTTGGAGGCGACGATCTCCAGCGCGGAGGTCATGATCGAACCGGGCGCGATCGCATTGACCCGGATCCGCGGGCACAGATCCAGCGCCGCCAGGCGGGTGTACTGAGCCAGAGCAGCTTTGGCGGTGCCATAGGCGGCGAAGCCGCGGGCGGCAAGGCGTCCCATCGTCGAACTGACGTTGATGATCGACCCGCCGCCGGAATGCTCGAGCATCAGCGGGACCGCCGCCACGGTCAACGCGTGTGCGGTCAGCACGTTGAAGGAGAAGGCGTCGCGCATGTCTTTGACGGAGGTGGTCAGCAGGGTGTTGGGCATGCTGCCGCCGACGTTGTTCACGACGATGTCGAGCCGCCCGAAGGCCTTCACCGCCTCGGCGGCCAACTCTGCCGTCGCCTCGGGCTGTGCGAGGTCGGCGGGGACGATGTGCGTGCGGCGGCCGACCGCCTCGATCTTCGCGGCGACGGACTCCAGTTGGGCTTCGGTGCGGGAGGAGATCAGCACGTCGGCGCCGACCTCGGCGAAAGCGACGGCGATGGCGGCACCGAGGCCCCGCCCCGCGCCGGTAACGATGGCCACCTGACCGTCAAGCCGGAATCTGTCGAGAATCACATCTTCGTGTGTAACACGTTCCAATTCCCCCCGTGCCAAACACGTTCGACTCGGTGGGAAACGGCGGTGTTACTTGGCCGCCGGCGCCCTTTTCGCGGGTGCCTTGGCGGCGGGAGCCTTCTTGGCCGGGGCGCGTTTCGCCGGGGCTTTCTTGGCCGGTGCTTCGGCTGCGGGTTCCGGATCCGTCTCCGACTCCGCCTCGGCGGTGGCGGCGGACTGTTCGCGGCGGCGGCGCACGCTCGCTTCCAGTTTGGCCAGCAGGTCGGAGACGTCGTCGGTGTCGTCGAGTGCGGCGGGCGCTTCAGCGGGGGTGAAGGCGTCACCGCCGGCGAGTTTGGCCTCGACCAGTTCCCGCAACTGCTCCTGGTAGGTGTCGGTGAACTCCTCGGGGCGGAAGTCACCGGACATGGACTCCACCACCTGGCCGGCCATGGTCAACTCCGCCGGGCGGACCTCGATCTCGGCATCGAGTGACGGGAAATCGGGGTCGCGGATCTCGTCGGGCCACAACAGCGTGTGGACCACCATCACGTTGCGCTTGGAGAACTCCCGCACCCGCAGGGCGGCCAATCGGGTCTTGTTGCGCAACGCAAAGTGGACGATCGCCACCCGGTCGGTCGAATTGAGCGCTTTGGCAAGCAGCACATAGGATTTCGCCGACTTGCCATCCGGCTCGAGGTAGTAGCTGCGGTCGTACCACATCGGGTCGATCTCGCTGGCCGGGACGAACTCCAGGACCTCGATCTCGTGGCTGCGCTCCTCGGGCAGGCTTGCGATGTCCTCGTCGGTGATCACCACGGTCTGGCCGTTGTCGGCCTCGTAGGCCTTGGCGATATCGCGGTACTCCACCACGTCGCCGCACTCGCTGCACGCGCGTTTGTACTGGATGCGGCCGTTGTCCTTGGCGTGCACCTGATGGAATTTCAGGTCGTGGTCCTCGGTGGCGCTGTAGACCTTCACCGGGACGTTGACGAGACCGAAGGCGACTGAGCCCTTCCAGATGGAACGCATGTGTTCAGTATGCCCAGCGGCGGCCGTTATCTAGCCCTGAGGCATATTTTGCGGAGTCAGGCCCAACGGCAGAAGGATCGGCAGGTTGCGCGGGGTGAGCCCCAGGGGCAGCAGGATCGGCAGGTTGGTGGGAGTCAATCCCGGTGGAATGTTGGGATTCGCTCCGGGGAAGTTACCCAGCGGGACATTGCGGCCCCCCTCTCGCCCGACGATCGGTCTGGGCGTGCATTCGCCTACTTGGGCGACCTGACCTTCCGTGCATTCCGGAACGAGATCCTGCGGGTCGGCCAGGGCTGCGGTAGCTCCGGCGAGGGCCATCGCCGAAAGGGTCATCGCCGGAAGAGTCACCGCCAGGACCCGGATCACCGGCTCACCGTATCAAGTGGGTAATACCCTGGGGACGGTGATCGACGTGTGGCCTCCCGACGCGAATGCCCAGGGTCCGGTGGTACGGCTGACCAACGCCGACAAGGTGCTCTACCCCGCGACGGGAACCACCAAAGGCGATGTCTTCGGCTACTACACCGGTGTCGCCGACATGATGGTGCCGCACCTCGCCGGGCGCCCGGCGACCCGTAAGCGGTGGCCCAACGGCGTGGACAAGGCCGCCTTCTTCGAAAAGGAACTCGCCAAGTCGGCCCCGGCCTGGCTGCACCGCGGCACCCTGATGCACCGCTCCGGGGCGACGGTCTACCCGATCATCGACAGCCCGACCGCGCTGGCCTGGGTCGCTCAGCAGGCTGCACTGGAAGTTCATGTGCCGCAATGGCTTTTCGGCCCCGACGGCAAACCCGGGCCGGCCAACCGGCTGGTGTTCGACCTCGACCCGGGTCCCGGTGTGAGCATGGTGCAGTTGGGGGAGGTGGCCCACGCTGTGCGAGATCTCATGCACGACATCGGGTTGACGGTCTACCCGCTCACCAGTGGAAGTAAGGGCATGCACCTGTATGTGCCGCTGGCGGATCCGGTCAGCAGCACCGGGGCCGTCGCTCTGGCCCGCCGGGTGGCCCAGCAACTCGAGCACAGCATGCCCGCTCTGGTGACCGCCACCATGACCAAGAGCCTGCGCGAGGGCCGGGTGTTCCTGGACTGGAGTCAGAACAACGCCGCCAAGACCACCATCGCGCCGTATTCGCTGCGCGGCCGCGAGACGCCGACGGTGGCGGCTCCGCGCACCTGGGACGAGATCGGCGACCCCGCTCTGCGGCAGTTGCGGTACGACGAGGTCGTGACGCGACTGCAGCAGGACGGCGATCTGCTGGCCGGGCTCGACGGCGCGGGCGCCGCCGTGCCCGCCCGGGATCGGTTGACCACCTACCGCAGTAAACGCGATGCCACCAAGACGCCCGAGCCCGTTCCGGTGGCGCAGCCCCGTGCAGGTGAGGGGAATCGTTTCGTCATCCAGGAACACCATGCCCGGCGGCTGCACTTCGACTTCCGCCTTGAGCACGACGGCGTTCTGGTGTCGTGGGCGGTGCCCAAGAACCTTCCGGACACCGCGTCGGGCAATCACCTGGCAGTGCGCACCGAGGACCATCCGCTGGAGTACGGCACATTCGAGGGCTCCATCCCGAAGGGGGAGTACGGCGCCGGGACGGTGACGATCTGGGACACCGGCACTTACCGGGCGGAGAAGTTCAACCTGGGTGGTTCGAACGCCGGTGATTCAGCCGCAAAGGGCGGTGAGGTGATCGTCGACCTGGCCGGTCAGCGGATCAGCGGCCGCTACGCCCTGATTCAGACCGGCGGCGACCAGTGGCTGGCGCACCGGATGAAAGAGCAACCGACCGTTAACCTTTCGGACTTCGGGCCGATGCTGGCCACCCTGGGCTCGGTGGACAGGCTGACCCCGGCGCAGTGGGCGTTCGAGGGTAAGTTCGACGGGTACCGGATGCTGGTCGAGGTCGACCACGGGCGGCTCCGGCTGCAGTCTCGCAACGGCCGCGACGTGACCAAGGAGTATCCGCAACTCCAGCCACTGGCGGCTGAACTGGCCGATCACCACGTCATTCTCGACGGCGAAGCGGTGGCACTGGACGAGCACGGCGTGCCGAAGTTCGAGGAGATGCAGAACCGGGCGCGGGCGACCCGAATCCAGTTCTGGGCGTTCGACATCCTCCACCTCGACGGCGACTCGTTGCTGCGGGCCAAATACCGTGATCGTCGACGTGTGCTCGAAAAATTCTCCACCGGAACGTCTTTGGTCGTGCCCGGCCTCCTCGATGGTGACGGACCGGAGGCGCTGGCCTACTCCCGCAAGCGCAAGTGGGAGGGGGTGGTGGCCAAGAAGTGGGACTCCACCTACCAGCCCGGCCGGCGCTCGGCGGCATGGATCAAGGACAAGAACTGGAACACCCAGGAGGTGGTGATCGGCGGCTGGCGCCAAGGTGAGGGCGGGCGCTCCAGTGGCATCGGCGCACTCCTGTGCGGGATCCCGGCCGATGGCGGCTTGACCTTCATCGGCAGGGTCGGAACCGGTTTCACCGAGAAGGAACTCGCCAAACTCAAAGGCATCCTCGCACCGCTGCACGCCGCCGAGTCGCCCTTTCACCCCGCGTTGCCCCGACTGGAGGCCAAGGGCGTGACCTACGTGCGCCCGGAACTGGTCGGCGAAGTTCGCTACGGCGAGATGACCGGGGACGGGCGGTTGCGGCATCCGAGTTGGCGGGGCCTGCGGCCGGACAAGGACCCGGAGTGCGTCGAATGGGAGCGAGGTGGTTCCTGATGTTTGTCATCCGAAGGGCGAATATTCATCGGGCATCGTGAAGGACTGCCTCGTGGAATTGATCGCACGCCAGTAGGGCCAACTCGACCTCGATCTGGTCGTCGGTGATCGGCCGGCCCCGCCGGAGGACTGCTTTGTTGACCCGATAGCCCACCGTATTGCGATGCAGCGCAAGGTGTTCGGCGGCGGCAGTGTGGCTCGATCCCTCGCGCAGGAAGATCCGGAGTGTCTCTCGCAATTTTGCGTCGCCGGGGGTGTTGCTCGCCAGGGGTCCGAGGGTGTTCCGCACCCATTCGCGTGTGCGAGCCAGGTCGTCGACCATCAGAGCGGCCACTCTCACCTCTGGGTCGGCGGCGGCCACGACGCTGCGAGATGCGCGGCCCGCGACAGCCACCTTTCGTGCGTCCTGCGCCCGGCGATGAGATTCGCGGAATCCGGCGACTCCGTACTCGATCGTTCCCGCCGCGACGCGGATTGCGCCCTGATCGGAGTGGGCGAGCCGGCGAATCTCCGCGATCGGGTCGGCGCTGCCGGACGGCAGCGGCAACCATGCCCAGCCTGTGTTCGGGTCAGCGGCGATGAAAAGTGGACTGTCGGTCTTGAGCGCTTCGGCGACCTTGAGGCCGAACTGTTCCAAGCGCAGCATGTCCGCCTCGTGGGCGCCGGGTTCGGTGGTCCACAGGATCATCGCCAGGTGCGTGCCACCGAGCGGGTGACCGATGGCGGAAGTCGCGACGTCGATGTCGATCTGCTCATCGTCGGCGAGTAATTGCCGGACTCCCAGAACCCGAGCGCTGTTCTGGCGCTCGAGCCAACGCTCCCGCTCGGCTTCGTGGGTGTCCCTGACCTGCTCGGTGATTCGGTCCACGTAGCCGAAGGACCGGTCGATGAAGAAGTCGAGGACATCAAGCGCTGCCGCCGCGGTCAGCCCGGATTGACGGATCTCGCTGATCAACAGACTCATCAACTGCCTATGCATAGTTCGCAGGCCGGTGATGAGGGCGCTGACTCCGATGCCGTTCTGGGCGAGGCGCCGCACGTATTCGAGAGTCATCAGCGGTGCATCAACGTTGTCGACGCTGATGTCATGGCTCAGGAACGCGAGGAACGCCCGCATGTTTTCGAGGAGGGCCTTGCCGAGGAGTTCGAGGAGCGTGGGTTCCAGGGACACACCCTGGGCAGGCTTAACGAGGAGCTGAAAATACGTCTCCATGTCCGTCGTTTCACGGTCCCTGAAGCGCGCGATCAACATCGCTATGGCGTCTTCGGCACTCCCGCTGACATCCCTGGCCGCCACGGACCGAAGTCTAACCGGCGCGCACCGTGTGCCGATTGCGATTTTTGTGCTCGCACGACAAACCTGAACAGTGACTTGAGCTGGCTCGCCGCAATATTCAGGGGTGACGGGCGCGGCCCCGGAAATCTCTACCCTTCGGAGCACAAGACATGTGAGTCTGACGTCGCCGGGAGGCCGCACCGATGAATCGAC
>CAIOYU010000210.1 GCA_903862565.1 uncultured Actinomycetes bacterium
CTTCAGGATCCGGGCGGCGCGTACTTCCCCGAGGTCATCGACCCCAAGGCTCCGTCCTCAGCCCGGAATCCCAATAGCCGCCTGCGGTACTACAGCCAGCAGGTGTTCAACGCCAACATCAAGATCTCCACCACCGGAAACAGTCCCACGACGATCATCAACAGCGTGGACGTGGGGATGACGGCTGATACCGGTGCCTCGACCACGTTGCACAACACCGACCTGACCCCCATTCCGCTGCCCACTCAGTACGCCGGCATCACCGAAAAGGGGAACCTGGAAGAAGGTTTGACCTTCAACGTGACTGGGACGACCAAAGGCGGGACCCAAGGGGAGGTGTTCAACTTCACCACCGTCAAGCCCAGCGACAAGCCGAGTTTGGGCGTGGTGTCGGTGCAGAACAACAAGCCGGGCAACACCACCTACTACCTGAACACCGGGATCTACCTCTTCTACCAAAACGATGTTGTCTACTACCTCGGCGACCGCGCCGGTGGTGGGCTCATCGGATTGATCTAGTCTCACAACCCTTGCTGCAGAGAGGTATTCGCATGAGCAAGCACCACGTCCGGCTGGGAATCGCGGGCCTGGCCATTGGTCCGCTGCTGAGCGTGGGATCGTTTGTCGCGCATGCCGATTCCACAACGACGAACCAGACACCCGGTATCACCGCGCAGGCGGCCGCGAAGACCGCCGGCGGCTGGAAGCCGGGCAACATTCTGAACCTGTTCGTTTCCAACGGAACCGCCGCCCATCCCGATGCCGGACTGCTCATCGGAACAGGCTTCAGCTACGACGCCGCCACCTGCACGGGCGCATCGGCCTGCACAGGGGGCAATGGCGGCCGACTGCTGGGCTCCGGTGGCAACGGCTGGAACGGCGGGTCCGGCGGCAACGCCGGACTGTTCTTCGGCACGGCCGGAAACGGCGGCAACGCCGCCAGTCCGTGCACGGACAACTGCGCCGGCGGCAACGGCGGCAGCGCCGGACTGTTCGGGACCGGTGGCAGCGGCGGCCAGGGCCTGACGGCCGGTGGCGCGGGCGGCCGGGGTGGGTCGCTGGCCGGCAATGGCGGCAGCGGCGGAAACGGTGGCAACGGAAACGGCGGCGACGGCGGCCGCGGGGGCCTCTTCGGCGGCAACGGCGGCAGCGGCGGCACCGGCGGTAGCGCCACGAGCCCCGGCAGTGCCGGCGGCAACGGAGGAAACGGCGGGGACGCGCAGCGATTCGCGATCCGCGGCAACGGCGGGGCGGGGGGAATCGGGGGCGCCGGAGCCACCGGCCTGATGGCCGGCCTCAACGGCGCTGACGGCGGCGCGGGCGGCAACGGCGGTAACGGGGGCAACGGCAGCTGGATCTACGGCGCGGGCGGTACTGCCGGAAACGGCGGTCCCGGCGGTGGGGGCGGAAACGGCGCTACCGGAAGCAATGCCACCCAATCCGGGCAGGCCGGCGGTGCCGGCGGGCGCGGCGGCGCCGGCGCCCGAGGCGGCAATGGCGGTAACGGCGGATCCGGGCGCGTGCTGGTGTTCTTCACACCGGACTGGACACCGGGCGGTGCCGGGTTCGGTGGAGTCGGCGGCAGCGCGGGTCTGGGCGGGACGGGCGGCGCCGGTGGCAACAGCGCCTCGAAGGACGTCGTAGGCGGCACCGGCGGCACCGGCGGCGAACCCGGCGTGCCGGGGCCCGGCGGTACGGCCGGGACGCCAGGCGGAACGGGCGCACGCCCGGCCCAGAACGGTCCCACAGGCGCCTGGGCAACCTCCGGCGGCGACGGCGGCGCCGGAGGAAACGGCTTCACCAGCACCAAAGACCTTGAGTCGGGCAGCGCCGGAGGCACCGGCGGAGATGCCGGTTCGGTCGGCGACGGTGGACCGGGAGGCAGCGGCGGGGACGGCGGTCCCGGCGCCAACGGCGGCAACGGCGGCGGCGGCGGACGTGGCGGCCTGAGCGTCGGCAACGGCGGACCGGGCGGGGTTGGCGGCAACGGTGGAAAGAGCGACGCCGGTGGCGGCAACGGCGGAACGGGCGGCACCGGCGGCAACGCCCGCGCCGAACTCAGCAACGGCGGTGCCGGGGGCACCGGCGGCAACGGCGCCCGAGTTGGCGGCAAGGGCGGCAGCGGCGGACCGGGCGGCAGCGGAGGTTCCCTCGGGAAGGCCGGCGCTCCGGGCAGTTCGGGTAACTCCGCCTAGCGACTACCCGACCACGACCGGCGCCGAGAACTGCGAGGTGTTCGGCGCGCCAGCCGCGGGAGTCGCGAGTACGGTGATCCAGCTACCGGGAGCCGTTGAGCTGAGCGGGAATTCGTAGACGAACTCCGGCGACGAGGTATTGACCGTACCGAGCAGCTTGCGGCCCTGGACGTTGCCCGCGTCGGAGGCAGGGTTGGTGTAGACCTGCACCTGGAACGGCCCGGTGTAGCCACCGGCTCCGGCGACCGTACCGCTCACCCGCACGGTCGAATTCCCGATCTGCGACACCGATGTGATGACGGGCGTCGGCTGGTTGCCGTTACCACCGTTGGTCAGAGCGATTCCGGCCCCGGTGTTGCCGTACAGCGTGTTTCCGGTCATCACGTTGCCGGTCGAGGTCTTCCCGTTGACGGTGACCCCGTTTCCGCCGCTGCCGCCTTTTCTGCCGTTGCCACTGATGGTGTTGTTCGAAATGGTCAGGTTCGTCACCCCGCCGGGGATCTTGTAGTTCGGGTAGTAGCCGGGTTCGAACGAACCTGCGGCGCTGCGGAATGCCTCGGCCTGCGGGCTGGTGTCCTGAGGGTCTGTCGGCGCGTAAAGACCTTCGTACCCACCTGCGGCGTCGTAGAGGTAGTTCATGCCGGCGATCACCCGGCGGCCCGTGTTGAAGAACTGTTGACTCAACGGCGGCATGTTCTGGGAGTACGCACCGGCCAACGGACTGAAGAATTGCACCGACGTCGCGCTCATGAGGTTGTTCTTGTCGGAGGGATTGACGGTGTAGTAGACCTTCGGCCCCGCGGAACCGCCGCCCACCGGAGACCCGGAGTTCAGCAGATTCACCACCAGTGCCCCGGTGAAGGTGTCCGACCCCGTGTACCCGGGCAACGTGAGAATGCCTGTGGGGATACCGATGTCGATCACCAGTGGGCCGAGGTCGTAGGTGTTCCCGGGGCTTTGCCCATTCGGCGAGTAGGTGACGCGGCCGGTGGCCGGCTGCCAATCCGGTGCGGTCTGGGTGCCGCGCAACAAGCCCGACGGCGCCAGGTCGGTGTAGGCGTACTGGATGTCGCCCGTCACGATCGAGTTGGTCACCGCGTGGTCGAGTCCCAGCGTCACCCCGTTGGCGGTGATGACGTAGCCCGGGCGCATA
>CAIOYU010000211.1 GCA_903862565.1 uncultured Actinomycetes bacterium
AGTTCCCAGCCCCGGCGATCGGCGGCGAAAGCCACCAGCATCAGCGCGAAGGTCCCCGCCGTCACGATGAGCGCGACGAGCACCGAGGCCCCGGCCGTGACGGGAACCGTTGCGGCGAGGAATCCGACTGCAGCGCTGGCCATCACGGCACCCAAGGACCACCGCTGCTGGGGCACACGCCAACGCAGGATCGCACCGACCACCACGATCGCCGCGAGCGAACCCACCGCGGCCCACGATCCGGTGTGGGGTGGCCAGGTCCTCGGCCCAAGGTAGACGTCGGCGGCGACCCGGTTGACGGTCCCGGTCCAGGCGTCGAGCAGCCAGGCGGCAGGGCCGAACACCGCCGGGTTGGCGGTCGCCAGTGCCCAGGCCGCCCCGGGCACCATGAACACTGCGCCGGCGATCCGCGCGCCCGTGCGGTAGGTGTCCGAGGAGACGAGTCCCGGCAGCAACCATCCGGCGAGCAGCGTCACCCCGCCGGCGACGACGGCCGTGGTGAGTTGCCCGTAGTCGCCGACCAGTGGTGCGCTCATGGTCAGCAGCACCGCTGCCGGCGTCGACATCGCCAGCGCCGCGGCTCCGATCCGCAGTGGGCGGTCGATGAGGCGGCGGCTCGCCAGCGCAGGGGCGGCCCCGAGCGCGGCGACTGCCAGAGCGGGGAGCAGCGCCGACTGAAGGCTGGACGGGTCGCTATCGGTGATGGTGGCCAGGACGGCCCCTACCAGCCACGAGCCGGCGGCGTGCAGGCCCAGGACCACCTGGTCCTCGCGGTACAGGTGGCGCGCCCAGCGGGACTGCGCGTAGACGATCCCGGCCGCCAGCGCCGCCATGACCAGCGCCGCCGCCCACCCGGTGCCGGCGATCCGCAATGCCAGCAGTTCCAGGGGCATCGGCGCCAGCGCCGCCACGGCGAACCGGGTGGTGCGGCGTCCGGCCGCCATCCCCACTGCGGCGGCGAATCCGGCGGCGACGGCGGTGCCGATCGCCCACCACACCTGCCAGGACACACTCGAGGCCCCGAAGAAGCCGGCCCGGCGGGCCGCGTAGACGTCGACCAGCACCAGAACGACCGCCAGGCCGGCGAACGCCTCGGCCGTCACGGGCAGGCGGCGGCGCAGGCCGAGCGCCAGCGCGGTGACCAGTGCGGTGAAACCCAGCAGCAGCGCAGCGCGGCCACCGTCACCGAGCCGCGACCAGGCGACCGCGGTGAACGTCAGGGCCGAAATGCCCAGGAGAGCTGCGCCCAGCGAGAGCAGCAGACCCCGTACCCGGGCGCCGGACCACTCCTGACGCTCGGGGACGACGGGTACCGGGCCCGGAACGGGGTACGGGACGGAGCTGATCCCGGGGGCCGTGGCGGCCTGCCCGGCGGGAGAGGCGCCCGTGCGGCCGATGATCGCAAACCGGTGGCGCTCGTATTCCTGGACCAGCGCCTGCCGCTGGCCGAGCAACGTGGCCACCTCGGCGTCGACGCCGACGATGCGCGCGCGCAGGGTGTCCAGCGCCGCCCAGTCAGGGTCAGCGGCCACAGGGCCGCCGACCGGCACAGTGGCACCCCTGCCGACTTCACCCTCCATTACCGCAATCCTTCCACCCTGAGGTCACGGCACGGTCATGATTACCCTCGATGACCTGTTGCATCGTCGGTCTGTTGATCATGGCCGCCTTCGGACGGGCGCGCCGACTGTTCGGCCGCGCCGAGGCGCCGATGCTCTTCGCCCCCACGGCCCAACGGCCCGCGCCCGGGCAGACGATCACCACGGTGGAACCCGTCGCCGAGTCGCCGCGGGACAGTCCCGTGCTTCGCTACTGCGCGTTCGGGGTGCTGCTGTGCCTGATCGCCGGGCCGCTGGCGGTGGTGTTCGGCGCGGCGCAGAACACCGCGGCGATGTGGGTGTGGCTGCTGCGCGGCGCCTGCTACCTGGCGGTCGCCGTCACCGCGATCCGCCTCAGCCGCTCGGCGGTGATCTGGCGTGCCCCCGCCGGCGCCGGAACGCTGATGGTGGTCGTCGGCGCGGTGATCTTCGAGTTGGGCGTCTTCGACATGCACGTCTTCCGGCTTTACAGCGTGGGAACCCCGTTGGGGTACTTCGCCTTCCATAACGTCGGCCCAGCCGTCGCGATGGCCGGCGGGCTGGCGCTGGCCTACGGGTCGCTGGGTCGAAGCCGAACCTCATGGCGGTCGCCGAGGTCGACGGTCAGCAGCGCGCAACCGTCGTCGTCGGCGGTGACGCTCTCGTCGACCCCGCCGCTGACCACGTAGTCGTGGCCCGGGGCGAGTCGCTCGATACCCAGAACGGTTCGTCCGCCGTGGTTTCCGGGCCGCAGCACCAGGTCCAGTGCCCGGCCGTCGGTGACCGCCCGGGCCACCAGCACGTCCGGATAGGCGGCGCGGGCCAGTACCGGTCCCTTCCGCCACTCCGCGGGAACCTCGCCCGACAACAGATCGCGCATTGCGTTCTCGCGGGTGAATCGGGCCAGCACGTGACCGGCGTTGCCCCAACTCGAGATGCCGGTGTAGGCGCGCGCGCCGTTGTTCCGCACGGTCTCGTAGCGCTTGTCCAGTGATCCCTCCACCGCGTCGGCGAACTCGTCGTCGCCGAACTCCTTGGCGGCGGCCATGATCGAGACCCGGCTCATCCCGGTACCTCGGCTGTAGTTGCCGGGGTCCAGCGTCTCCCACCCGGTGGCATCGATCTTGACATCGTCGTTCTCGACGCGAACGAGGTTGGTGCGCAGGTTCTCCCACGTCTTGGCGGCCTGGTCCGGCATGGAGTAGTGCAGCCAGTACGACATCACCCCGTCGTTGCCCACCGACGGTCCCATGACGAATTTCAGCGGACCGCGGGCGGCCATGAAGCGGTTGTCGGGACGCAGATACCGGTGCGTCTGGTAGGCCTGCGCCATCTGCTCGACGCGGTCGGCGCTGAAGTCGGTGCCGTACAGGCGGTCGTGCATCAACAGCGTCGCCAGCGAGAAGGCGTTGCACATCGGGTAGATCAGCCGCGGCTCGCAGGGGTAGAGCGGACCCTGCTTGGAAATGTCCATGTTGTGCACGATCGCCTCGCACAGCGAGGAGAACTCGTAGCGATACTCGGTGTCCTCGCTCCACCGCAGGGTCAGCGCACCGGGCTTCGAGAACCGGTCGTCGTTCAAGGTCTCGAAGGCGCCGAGCATCACCCCGAAGAAGCCGGTATACATCACGTTGGCGAACTTGATCGGATCGGGATCCCAACGCTGGTAGCCGACCAGGCACTCATGCGCCCAGTAGCCCCACACCTTCTTGTCGCGCATCTTCTCGATGGCGTTGGCCTGGGCCTCGGTGAGGTAACCGGTGAACGCCGGGGTGTAGCGGTACTGCGCCAATGCCAGTGCGTAGCAGGCGTAGTTGAGTTGATACCGCAACGCCGACAGCAGGTACTGCTCGATGTGGGAGAAGCCGTCGAACCGGTCGAGGGGTTGCAGCGTGAGGTCGAGCAGATAGCGCTCGAGTTCGAGGTCGTCGGGCGTGAGTTCGTCGACGTGGCGTTGATGCGACATGGCTATGACGACGCTTCGGCCAGCGGGTCACCGGTCAGCACACCGGGGCCGACCACCTCGATGAAGCCGTGTTTGAGGCTTCTGATCAATTGCGGCCGGTCGCCGACCGCGGCGTCGTCGGAACTGATCCCGACGCTCGCGGCGTCGCAGTAGGTCAGCATCGTGACATTGATCGCCGCACCGATGGTCCCGACCAGCGGATACATCCGCTCGACCTTGGCTCCGGACAGCCACACCGGGATCGGCACGCCGGGCACGTTGGAGGCCGTCAGGTCCGAGGTCTGTGCCGCGGCCGACACCAACTCCGGCGGCAGGAACCGGCTGAGCTCGGCGAGGTAGTCGGCCAGCTTCAGTGCAGGCTCGGCCCGCCAGCTTCGGACGGTGTTCGCCGCGGCTTCCAGCACGTCGTCGATGACGTTGCTCACCGGGATCTCGAACCGGGCGATGGTGACCGCGTTGCTCTCGTCCGCAGAGGTCCGCAGCGAGATCGGCATGTTCATCCGAAGCTCGTCGACGGGGTGGCCCATCTTCTCGTGGTAGTCGTTCATGCCGACGCTGATCGCGGCCAGGAACAGGTCGTTGACCGTCCGGTCGCGCTTCTTGGCGGCCGCCTTGAACATCCCGAAGTCCATGTCGATGGTGTCGAAATGGTAGTTGATACTGCGGCCCTTGAGAATTGGCGACAGCGGTTCCGCGCCGGTCTTGGTGAACCGGACCACCGACCCGGCGGTGTCGCGAATCTTGCCGAACAGCGTCCGCGGATGCATGAGCGCCGTCTTTGCCAGCGGGCCGAACCCCTTGATGGCGTCCTCAGCGGTGCGGGCCACCCAGCCGACGTTGTTGCGCACCACGGCTTGCATGAACCCCCTGGTGTCGAGCAGCACCGGGTCCGGCGCTTCCGGCATGGGTCCCAGTTCGGCGCCCTCGGGGGCGAAGTCCAGCAGGGCCAGACCGAGTTGGACCGCGCCCTGTCCGTCGGCGATGGCGTGGTGCAACTTCTGGATCATGACGGACTTGCCGCCGGGCAGCCCTTCGAGCAGAGTGACCCGCCACAGCGGCCGGTCCTTGTCGAAGTCGGTCATGCTCTGCCGGCGGGCGACCTCCAGGACGTCCCCCCAGTTGGATTCGTCCGGCATCTTGAACCGCATCATGTGGAATGACAGGTCGAAGTTCGGGTCGACGACAACGCGCGGGGTTTCCAGGCCGGTCGGACCCTCCACGACCTTCGAACGCAGCACCGGTGCCAGACGGGTTGCCCGCTCGTAGCGGTCGGTGAGCCGATCCCAGTCCGGGCTGGAGTCCATCACCAGAACGCCCAGGATGGTCGAGCGCATGACCGGGTCGTCGGTGGCCACCCGCCACGTCGCGAAGTCCCAGCCGCCCATTCGCCGGGCCTCTTTCACCGTCTCGTCACCGCGCAGGGTCTTGGCGACCTTCTTGACGGGTGCTTCCTTGGCTGGTGCCGCTTTCGCGGGGGCTGCGGCGGCCGCAGGAGCAGGCGCCGCCTTCGCCGCCGGTGCCTTCGCCGCCGGTGCCTTCGCCGCCGGTGCCTTTGCCGCCGGTGCCTTTGCCGCCGGTGCCTTCTTAGCGGGTGCCTTCTTAGCCGGTGTCTTCGTCACGGCCGCTGCTTTCTTGGCGGGTGCTTTCTTGGCGGCCGGAGCTTTCTTGGCAGCCGGAGCCTTCTTGACGGGTGCTTTGTCCTCCGGGCTGTCCGCCACGTGTCCTCCTGGGGTTCATGTCACTTCGCCGGCCGCACGATCGCAATAGATCGCAATGATGGGAATCCTGTCACCAAGC
>CAIOYU010000212.1 GCA_903862565.1 uncultured Actinomycetes bacterium
GTCTCTACGGTGCGCTCACGCTGACCGTCACCGGGGCGTCCGGACGCCCACTGGCCGATCAGATGGCCGCACGGCTCGATCCGATGATCGCCGCCGCGGTGCACCGCGGTCAGGGCCTCACCGCCACGGCGGCGCAGGAGGGTCCGCGGCAGGACTTCGCGGCCGGGCTGCGCACCCCGGCGGCCGAGACAGCCAGCCCCGTGTTGAAAACGATGCGCCACCACGACGGCCGGTTCGAGGAATGGGCCGGCTTCGACTGGGAGTCGGTGAAAGTGCCGGCGAGCAGGCAGGCCGAGACGCGGGCGCTGCTCGACCTGCGCGACGCCGCCCAGGACGTGATCGGCAGCCAACAGCAGGGCCGCGACCCGGCCGAACGCGCCCAACTGCGCCGGCATCTGGGCGCACTCTATGACCGCTATGCGCGCGCCTACGGCCCGATCAACCGGTTCACCCTGGTCGTGCCTTCTGATGCCAGCCAGGAAGTCCACGACGCCAAAGCCGCCGACCTGCAACGCGCCTGGCGCGAAACCATGGGGGAGCCGGGGCAGCCATACCAGGGCGCGGCGCCGCCCGAACTAATCGACTCCTGGGATGTCGCGGCGTGGAAGACCGACCGCGAACCGTACAAGACGAGGTTGCACGCCGCCGCGCTCAAACATGACCCCAGTTGGTCGCTGCTCACCGCGCTGGAACTGTTCGACGAGGCGACACAGACCGCACTCAAGGCACCCATTTTCACCGCCGACGTGATCGCGGCGGCACCGACCGTCCGCCAGGCTGATGGCCCCGCCCAGGCCCTGGCCATCAGCCTGGACCGCACCGGCCGCGTCGACCTGACCGTGGTCGGTGAACTCCTCGGCACCGACGCCGAGACAGCCCGCACCATGCTGGCCGGACTGGTCTATCCCAGCCTCACCGATCCCGACGACCTGGTTGCGGCACCGACGGCACTCTCCGGTGATGTGCGAGCGAAGTTGGCCGCGGCCACCACCGCCAGTTTCGACCACCCCGGGGTGTACGACGACTACATCGCCGCACTGGCCGCGGTGGTCCCGCCCGACCGGACCGCCGCCGAGATCAGGGTGCGCCCCGGTGCGCCGTGGATTCCGGCGGCGGTGGTGGCGCAATTCGCCGAGGAAACCTTCGGAATCACCGACGTCGCCGCCGACCATGTGGCCGGGCGGTGGGCGGTGGAGGTTCCGTCGTGGAAGCGCCACGGCCGCCTACTCGCCGAAACGTGGGGGCTGCCCGGCAAGGGCCTGGACGCGGTGAGTTTATTGGAGGCGCAATGCAATTCGCGGTCGGTGGTCGTGAACTTCCCCGACGGTTCAGTCAACCGGGAGGCGACTTTCGCCGCGCAGGCCAAATGCACGAAGATCAACGAGGAGTTCGCCCGGTGGGTGTTCACCGACCCCGCCCGCACCGACAGCCTTCTCGCCGAATACAACCGGCGGTTCCGGTCCCTGGTGGCGCCCCGCTACGACGGCACCCACCTGCCGCTGCCGGGACTGTCCGAGCATTTCCAGCCACATCCGCACCAACGTAACGCGATCGCCCGCATCATCGCCGAACCGAACACATTGGTCGATCATGTTGTCGGCGCTGGAAAATCTGGAGTCCTGATACTCGCGGCCTACCAGTTGCGCCGCCTCGGCCTGGCGCGCCAACCCTGGGTGGTCGTCCCAAACCATATCTGCGAGCAATTCAGCCGGGAGGCACGCCTGTGGGCTCCTGCGGCGCGCATTCTCGTCGGCCAACCCGGCACCACCCCGGAGTCACGACGCACGCTGATCGCCCAATCCGCGACCAGCGACTGGGACATGGTGATCGTGCCGCAATCGTTGTTCAAGCGCATCGGTGTCACCGAAACCACCAAGACCGCCTACATCGAAAAGCAGCTGGGCGAACTCCGCGAACAACTCGAGACCGCGTCGGTGCCCCGGACGAAAAAACGCATCGAGTTAGCGATCAAGAACACCGAGAAACGGCTCAAGAGCAAACTCAGCCAGACCCCGAAAGATACCGGCCTGACATGGGAAAATACCGGCGCAGACCTCTTGCTGATTGACGAGGCCCACCACTACAAAAACCTACAGCGCCTCTGCGGCATCGAGGAGTTGAGCTACCCGGATTCCTCCGAACGCGCCGCGGACCTGGCGCTCAAACTTGACGTGCTGCGCTCCCGCCGCCGCGACGAAGCGCGCCGCACCGGCATCGACGTCAACAGCGACACCTATGTCGAGCGGGTCGCCACCTTCGCCACCGGCACGCCGATCGCCAACTCCCTCGGCGAACTGTGGGTCATGCAGAAATATCTGCGCCCCGACCTGTTGGCGGCGGCTGGGGTGGCCGACCTGGGGGACTGGGGCGCGGCATTCACCGCCACCCACTCCACCGTCGAAGTCAACGCCACCGGCACGAAATTGCGCCCGATCACCCGCGTCGGCAAATACACCAACCTGCCTGACCTGCTGGCGATCTCGTCAATCTTCACCGACGTCGTCACCCGCGATCAGGTGCCGGCCACCCTGCCGGTGCTGCGCGAAGGACGCCGCCAGGTGATCGCGCTGCAGGCCGACACCGAGGTCCGTGACTTCATCACCGATTTGGGTTGGCGGATGGATAACCTCGACTACCGCGAACCCAGCCGCGACAACAGCCTCAAAATCGCCACCGACGGGCGCAACATTTCCCTGGATCCGCGGCTGGCCCACATGGACGCACCGCAGAACTCCCGCGCCGCCGCAGTCGCCGATCAGATCATGCGGATCCACGCCGCCACCGCCGAGAACACCTACACCGACCCCGAGACCAAGCGGCCCCTGCCGGCCCGCGGTGGGTTGCAGATCGTGTTCTGCGACAGGGGAACTCCGGCCAAAGACCCCGACCAGTTCACCATCTACGCTGCGATCAAAGATGAGTTGGTCGCCCGCGGCATGGCGGCCGAGAAGGTGCGCTTCGTCCACGAGGCCCGCAAACCCACCGAACTGCGGGCGTTGTTCTCAGCCTGCAACCGCGGCGAGGTGTCGGTGCTGATCGGCTCCACCGAGAAGATGGGCACCGGGGCCAACATTCAGACCCGCGCGGTCGCACTGCATCACGTCGA